>NZ_JBHWUR010000232.1:0-1056 GCF_042737755.1 Streptomyces sp. NPDC059994 | reverse complement strand
CGCACTTCCTGATCCGACTTGAAGTCCTTCATGGACTGCGGGGTCTCGGTCTTGGGGACCAGGGAGAGCAGGGTGCGTGTCGTCGTCTCAGTCATGGATGGCCTCCTTCAGGGCCGTGGCGAGCTGCTCGGCTTTGAACGGCATGCCGTTGACCTGGGTGTACGACTGGGCGTCCACGAGGTATTTCGCGCGGATGAGGGTGGCGAGCTGGCCGAGGTTCATCTCGGGGATGACGACTTTGTCGTAACGCTTCAGGACCTCGCCCAGATTCTGTGGGAAGGGGTTGAGGTGGCGCAGGTGGGTCTGGGCGATGGGGATCCCGGCGGTCCGCAGGCGTCGCACGGCGGCCGTGATGGGTCCGTATGTGGAGCCCCAGCCGATGACGAGGGTGTGGGCCTGGTCCGGGTCGTCGACTTCCAGGTCGGGGACGTGGATGCCGTCGATTTTGGCTTGGCGGGTGCGGACCATGAGGTCGTGGTTGGCGGGGTCGTAGGAGATGTTGCCGGTGCCGTCTTGTTTTTCGATGCCGCCGATGCGGTGTTCGAGGCCGGGGGTGCCGGGGATGGCCCAGGGGCGGGCGAGGGTGTGGGGGTCGCGTTTGTAGGGCCAGAACACGTCGGTGCCGTCGGGGAGGGTGTGGTTGGGGGTGGTGGCGAACTGGGTGCGCAGGTCGGGGAGTTCGTTGGTGTCGGGGATGCGCCAGGGCTCGGATCCGTTGGCGAGGTAGCCGTCGGAGAGCAGGAAGACGGGGGTGCGGTATGTCAGGGCGATCCGGGCGGCGTCGAGGGTGGCGTCGAAGCAGTCGGCGGGGGTTTTCGGGGCGACGACGGGGACGGGGGCTTCGCCGTTTCGGCCGTACATCGCCTGGAGAAGGTCGGCTTGCTCGGTCTTGGTCGGCAGGCCGGTGGAGGGGCCGCCGCGCTGGATGTCGATGATGAGCAGCGGCAGCTCAAGCGACACTGCGAGCCCGATGGTTTCCGACTTCAACGCGACGCCGGGGCCGGAGGTGGTGGTGACGGCGAGGGATCCGCCGAAGGCGGCCCCCAGTGCGGCGCC
>NZ_JBHWUR010000231.1:0-1065 GCF_042737755.1 Streptomyces sp. NPDC059994 | reverse complement strand
CTAACCGGGGACGGTCCAGGTGTCGTTGCCGGTGAGGAGGGCGTCGAGGTCGCCCTTGCCATGCTGTTCGGTGGCGGTGTCGAGCTGGTCGGCCATCTGGGTGTCGTAGACGGGGCGGGTCACGCTGCGCAGGACGCCGATGGGGGTGTGGTGGAGGGTCTGGGGGTCGGCGAGGCGGGAGAGGGCGAAGGCGGTGGTGGGGGTGGCGTTGTGGGCGTCGTGGATGAGGATCTGTGACTCGTTCTGCGGCGTGACTTCGACGATCTTCAGGTCGCCGGTGGTGTGGTCGCGGATGATGCCCTTGCTGTTGTTGGTGCCGAGGAGGATGGGTTGGCCGTGTTGGAGGCGGATGACGGCGTCCTGGGCTTGTTCGTGGTCTTTGAGGGTGTCGAAGGCGCCGTCGTTGAAGATGTTGCAGTTCTGGTAGATCTCGATGAGGGCGGTGCCGGGGTGGTCCGCGGCCTGTCGCAGTACTTCGGTGAGGTGTTTGCGGTCGGAGTCGATGGTGCGGGCGACGAAGGTGGCTTCGGCTCCGAGTGCGAGGCTGACGGGGTTGAAGGGTGCGTCGAGGGATCCCATGGGGGTCGACTTGGTGATTTTGCCGATTTCTGAGGTGGGGGAGTACTGGCCCTTGGTGAGGCCGTAGATCCGGTTGTTGAAGAGCAGGATTTTGAGGTTGACGTTGCGGCGGAGGGCGTGGATGAGGTGGTTGCCGCCGATGGAGAGGGCGTCGCCGTCGCCGGTGACGACCCAGACGGAGAGGTCTTGGCGGCTGGTGGCGAGGCCGGTGGCGATGGCGGGGGCGCGTCCGTGGATGGAGTGCATCCCGTAGGTGTTCATGTAGTAGGGGAAGCGGCTGGAGCAGCCGATGCCGGAGACGAAGACGATGTTCTCTTTGGCGAGGCCGAGTTCGGGCATGAAGCCCTGTACGGCGGCGAGGACGGCGTAGTCACCGCAGCCGGGGCACCAGCGCACTTCCTGATCCGACTTGAAGTCCTTCATGGACTGCGGGGTCTCGGTCTTGGGGACCAGGGAGAGCAGGGTGCGTGTCGTCGTCTCAGTCAT
>NZ_JBHWUR010000230.1:0-1203 GCF_042737755.1 Streptomyces sp. NPDC059994 | reverse complement strand
TTTCGGCATTTCTACGTGCGGCCACACATGGCCAGGCGTCCACGACGACGCGCCATACGGAGGCCCCGCAAGGAATGTTTCCGCGCGCTCCGCTCGCCGCGTGAGCCGCGACGAATCCGCCCCGGCTTCACCTGCATATTCCCTGGGGGGAATCTTGTCTTCTTCGCGCACCCTGCGCCCCGGCCGTCTCGCGGCCTGCACCGCCCTCGCGCTCTCGGCCGGCATGCTCCTTTCGGGCACGGCCTCGGCCGGCGAGACACCGAAGGCGCCGCGCTCGGCGGTGAAGCCGGCGAAGCCGGGCCCCGCCGTGCAGCCGTCGCTCGCGCTTCCGCAGCACGCCAAGCGGTCCGCGGCGGCCGCGGCCACTGCTGTGAAGCCCCGCCTGGACGTCGACAAGGACGGCTCCAGCGACATCCTGTACCGGGCGATCGACGGCAAGGCCTACCTGGAGACAGGCAGCAAGGGCCAGGAGTTCTCGAACTACTTCGGCCAGTACAAGGACCTGATCGCGCCCGGCGACCTGGACGGTGACGGCTCGCCCGAGCTGCTGACCGTGTCTGCGACGGGGACCCTGTCCCTGTACGCGCGTGCGACCACCAGCGGCACCTCGTACGCCAACTGGACCGGCCAGGGCTGGAACGCGTACAACAAGCTCTTCGCCCCGGGCGACGTGAACGGTGACGGCAAGTACGACCTGCTGGCCCGCACGCCCTCGGGCGACCTGTACCTGTACCTGGGCAACGGCAGCGCCACCGGCGATCCGTTCGCGTCCAAGGTCAAGGTCGGCGGCGGCTGGCAGGCCTACGACCAGCTGGTCGGCGCCAACGATCTGAACGGCGACGGCATCGGTGACGTCGTCGCCCGCACGCCCGCCGGCGACCTCTACTTCTACGCGGGCACCGGCAACGCCGGCGCCCCGCTGAAGACGCGCGTCAGGATCGGCGGCGGCTGGGACACATACAACCAGATCCTGCCCCTGGACGACGCCGACAACGACGGCCTCGCCGACATCGCCACGCGCGGCACCGGTGGCAAGCTCTACCTCTACATGTCCGACGGCAAGGGCAACTTCAAGGACCGGATCGTGGGGGGCGACGGCTGGAACAACTCCGTCGTGTTCGCCTCGCAAGGCGGAAACACCACGTACGGCAAGAGCGACCTGATGGGCCGGGACAGCAAGGGAACGCTGTACTACTACTACGC
>NZ_JBHWUR010000229.1:0-1239 GCF_042737755.1 Streptomyces sp. NPDC059994 | reverse complement strand
CCCAGACCCCCAGCGGGGGCTCCGCCCCCTGCACCCCTTTCGGGGCTCCGCCCCGGACCCCGCTCGGAGGGGGACGGCGTGTGGGTTTCCGAGGGCTTCGCCCTCCGGCCCCCCGGCGGGGCTGCACCTTTCCTCGGGGCTCCGCCCCGGCCCCCTGCGGCCCCTGCGCCCCGCTGCGGGGCCCGTTCGTCTGCGGGCCGTCCTTGGCTGGTCGCGCAGTTCCCCGCGCCCCTTGGATGCCGCTGGGCTGTGACATTGCGCGGCTCCGCCGCGATGAGGGTCCCCCTGTCGAGCGAAGCCGAGAACTTGGGGGAGCGATCAACCCCCACCGAGCCCGCAGGCGACGAACCCGGCCGTCCCGCCCAGGGCTTTCGGGAAGAGGCGGGGTGGGGCGGGGTGGGGTGACTTCCGGCCAGTCCGCCTGTCGGGGGCTTCGCCCGCGCTCACCCCGTGGATGGAAGTGGCTGGAAATCGTCCATCCTGTGAGGCCAGTCACCCAGCCGCCCGTTTAGTTGAAACTTAACCTAACTCCGTCGTACGGTGTCGTCACCGCTTGATTCCCCCGCAAGCGGAATCCCCGTAAGTCCGGAAGGTACGTAATGTCTCTCGCCCTTGACTCCGCCGCCCAGGACCTCCTCTTCCGTGAGGCCCGTACTGCCAACACGTTCACCGACGAGCCGGTGACCGAGGAGCAGGTGCAGGCGATCTACGACCTGGTCAAGTTCGGGCCGACCGCCTTCAACCAGACGCCGCTGCGGATCGTGCTGGTGCGTTCGGCCGAGGCGCGTGAGCGGCTGCTGGGGCACATGGCCGAGGGCAACCGGGCCAAGACCGCCACCGCCCCGCTGGTCGCCATCCTCGCCGCCGACAACGAGTTCCACGAGGAGCTGCCGACGCTGTTTCCGGCCTGGCCGCAGGTCAAGGACGTGTTCTTCAGCGAGCGTCCGGTCCGCGAGAACGCCGCCGGTCTGAACGCCGCGCTCCAGGCCGCCTACTTCATCGTCGGCGTCCGCGCCGCCGGGCTCGCCGCCGGCCCGATGACCGGCTTCGACGGCGCCGGGCTCCAGAAGGAGTTCCTGGACGGCGACCACACCCCGCTGATGGTCGTCAACATCGGCAAGCCGGGCGAGGACGCGTCGTACCCGCGCAGCCCGCGCCTGTCGTACGACGAGGTCGTCACCACCGTCTGAGCCTGCCCCGGCCCAGAACGCGGAAGGCCGCCGCACCCCAGTGGGGTGC
>NZ_JBHWUR010000228.1:0-1241 GCF_042737755.1 Streptomyces sp. NPDC059994 | reverse complement strand
AGCTACCTCGCCGGTCTCCACCTCCGCGCCGCAATGATCTGGGTCGACGACCTACTGAAGACCGCCGAATGATCACGACATCACACAGGCCCTAGCTCCCGAGCTGGTGCTGTCGCACTTCAGGGCGAGTGGGGCGAAGGCTTCTTCGCCCCTCGCCGGCGCTTGCGCCGCACGTCGCCCCGGGCGCGCTCTCCGCCACCGAGTCGGCGCCGTGATCGACCGAGCGACCGCCGTGTCCTTCGCCGACTTCCTCCACGGCGCCGGGCAGACCATGCAGTGGGAAGCGGGACAGGCCAGCCACCCGTAGCGGGCGGGCGGCCGTCCCCGCGTGGAGCGGTCCGCTCATCGTTGTCAGGTGCTACCTCCGTCCAGGTGGTCTGGGCGTGAGCAGTGCCGAGCCGCACAGCTCGCCAGGGCGGGGCGGGTTGTGCTGGAGGGCATGAAAATCACATGGGGGAAGTTGCGGCGGTGGGTGTGGAGCGTCCTGGCGGCACTCGCGGGAATCGGCGCATTCGGTGTGGCGCTGTGGCGAGTGCCCTGGTGGATGGATGCGCACTACCTCCCCGGCCTCCAGCCGGCCCGGGCCACCGTCGTCACGGGCGTGCGCACGGCTCTGCTCGCCCTGGGCGCTGCCGGTCTGGCGGCGGGGTCTGCCGCGGGTGGATCGGCCTCTACCCAGTCCGCCCGGGCCTGCTCATCCAGCTCACCGCCCAGCCTGCCGGGGGCCCGGAACACATCCTGCGGTCCTGGCCTCCGGACGAGACGGCAAGCCAGGACCGCACCTGATCCAGCAGCAGAACTCTTCACCTGACAAAGCCCCGAGACGGGAGTGCCCCGTCACCAGGTGGCGTGAGGTCGCCGGTGGCGGGGCACTCTTCGTGGTGGCGGGTGTCTGCCCGCTGCGGGGTTTAGTACAGGTCGCGGTAGGTGTTCCAGCCGTCGCCGAGCTTGGCGCGGGACTTGAAGCTGCCGTAGCCGTTCGAGTCGTAACGGAATGCCTCGCCGCGGGAGTTGGTGGCGATCAGGTCGGCCCGGCCGTCGCCGTTGAGGTCGCCGGGGGCGGCGAGGTTGTTGAACTGCTGCCAGCCGGGGCCGATGTAGAGGCGCGCCTTGAACGGCGAGGTGGAGATGCCGGTGCCCTGGTACAGGTAGAGCTTGCCGTCGCCGGTGCGGGCGACGACGTCGGCGAGGCCGTCCCCGGTGAGGTCATCGGCGCCGAGGATCTTGTCGTAGGCGTTCCA
>NZ_JBHWUR010000227.1:0-1298 GCF_042737755.1 Streptomyces sp. NPDC059994 | reverse complement strand
TGCACAACCTCGCCCTCGCCGGATAGGCGAGCAGACCGCACCGCGACCGACCCCTGCCCAGGGTGACTCAAAGATCATTTACGGGACAACCCTTACCTCCGGTTGGATCGAGCCGGCTTGTTCCGGCGGTGACCAGCGAACGACATGAACAGCGCCGACGACCAGGGTAGTTGGCGTGACTGGACACCCCTGTATACCGGCATCGCTCATCGTGCGGCGGGCCGATGAAGGACTGGGTAGCCTGCCGCTCGTGACGACCCAGGAGGCGGACGAGGGCAGTGACGTACAGGCGGACCCGCAGTGGTTCGTCGCTCAGCTCCGGCGGCTGTTGACTGCCTGTGGAGCCGGGACTGCCAGCAAGTTGGCGGCTAGGAAGAAGGAGAAGCCGGACAGGTATTACCAGGAGAGGATGCCGCACTCCACGATCAGTAATGCTTTGAGTCCTTTACGTCAGGACCTCCCGAGCGCCGATGTCACACGAAGATTCGTGGCCCGCTGTGTCGAATATGCCGACGAACACGGTTTTCCGCTGCCCCCGCAGGACCGCGATGTCGAGCGATGGCTTTGGCTCCTTTCCCGTGTCGACAAGGAGATCAAGGAGGTCGCCCATGAGACCGCTGTCGAGGTGGTGCTGAAATGGTCAGAACTGATCGACCTCAACAGCTGGAAGAAGATTTTCAGGAAGTCCCTCATGCCGCCCTTCGGACTCCCGTTTGCCACTCAGGATCGTCTCGGCTCCACTCTGACCTGGATGATCAAACGCGACTGGCCAGAGTCGTTCCCCAAGGTCAGCAACGCCTTCAGGAACTTCCAGGACGTGCTGGACGAGCTGCTCAACTTCTTCGTCCACCAGAGCTTCTTCTCCTCTACGGCCGAGGACTTCTATGAGATCCGCGACGACTCCACCCGGTACTCCCCCCGGATCGACAGGGAGAAGTTCCATCAGGCGGAACGCGAATACTTCGAAAACACCCTGTTCTTCGAACGGATGCTGCAAGAGCTGAACGCCGCAGCCAACCACGTCTGCGACATGGTCCGCATGGAGCTCGACTCCACCTTTCGCGCAAAGTCAGGACTGCTTACTCTGACCCACTACTCGGAGGGCGGGATCTTCACAAGGCGGTGGGTGTATTCCCCCGAACTCCGCGAACGCGTGCATCCATATGCAGGATCGGCCGCACTGCGTGAAGAAGTCCGGGACACCATTGAGCGTTTTCAGTGTGCCCACTGATCGGGTGATGCAGGCGGTCGCGCAACGCACAGGGCTCCCGCGCCGTTGAGGGAGGCGTTCGAAGTCT
>NZ_JBHWUR010000226.1:0-1395 GCF_042737755.1 Streptomyces sp. NPDC059994 | reverse complement strand
GCCGGGCGACGCGCGGCCGGGACGGCGGGCGGCCGGGACGGCGGGCGCGGGTGTTCCGGCCACGGGCGGTGGGCGCTCGGGGGCGGGGGTGTGCGCCGCGACGCGCCGCGGGTGGTCGGGCTGGGCCGAGCTCGTCCGGGCCGCCCGCCCCGGGGCCCCCAATATCCTGGAGCGGGCCCGAGGAAAGCCCCCGAGCCCCGCCCGCCCCCGCTTGAGAGAGGTCCCCCTCGTGAGTCCGACCGGTCCGGCCCAGCAGATCCCCGTCGTCGTCCTCGCGGGCTTCCTCGGCTCGGGCAAGACCACCTTGCTCAACCATCTGCTCCGGGCCAGCAGGGGCACCCGGATCGGGGCGATCGTCAACGACTTCGGCTCCATCGAGATCGACGCGATGACCGTGGCCGGACAACTCGGCGACTCGACGCTGTCCCTCGGCAACGGCTGCCTTTGCTGCGCCGTCGACGCGAGCGAGCTCGACGTCTATCTGGAGAAGCTGACCCGGCCCGCCGCCCGGCTCGACGTCGTCGTCATCGAGGCGAGTGGTCTCGCCGAGCCGCAGGAGCTGGTGCGGATGGTCCTGGCCAGCGAGAACCCCCGGGTCGTGTACGGCGGGCTGGTCGAGGTCGTCGACGCGGCCGAGTACGAGGCGACCCGCGAGAAGCACCCCGAGATCGACCGGCACCTCGCCGTCGCGGACCTCGTGGTGCTCAACAAGACCGACCGGGTGCCGAGGGCCGGCCTCGACCGGCTGCGCGCGTCCCTGGGCGGGACCGCGTCGGTGGTCGAGTCCGTGTACGGTCGCGTCGACCCGGAGCTTTTCTTCGACCGCAGGCCGAGCACCGAGCGGGTCGGCCAGCTCGCCTTCGAGGACCTGCTGGACGACGAGGAGGAGCACGGGCACGGGGAGGCGTGCGGCCCCGGGTGCGGCCATGGGCACGGCCACGCGGCCCATCTGCACACCGCGTACGAGTCCGTCGCCTTCACCTCGGCCGCGCCCATGGACCCGCGCCGGCTGATGGCCTTCCTCGACAGCCGCCCCGAAGGCCTCTACCGCATCAAGGGGTTCGTCGACTTCGGCGCGGCCGACCCGCGCAACCGCTACGGCGTCCACGCCGTCGGCCGCTTCCTGCGCTTCTACCCGGAGCCCTGGCCGCCCGGCGAGGAGCGCCTCACCCAGCTCGTCCTCATCGGCTCCCGTATCGACGCCGAGGGGCTGCGCAAGTCACTGGACGCGGCGGTGGCCCCGGCGCCGCGGGGCACCCCGGACGAGCACGCCATGTGGGGTGTCCTTCGATACGTACAGCAGGCGGACGAGGCGGACGAGGACGAGGCGGAGGAGGACGAGGCGGACCTGGGCGCGGCGGACCCGGGCGCGGAGGCATAGCCCCGCCCCCGGGT
>NZ_JBHWUR010000225.1:0-1608 GCF_042737755.1 Streptomyces sp. NPDC059994 | reverse complement strand
GCACCGCCGCGGCCGGCGCCGCCGCTGCCCCGGCCGCCACCGCCGCTGCTGCCGCGGCCGCCGCTGTTGCCACCACGGCTCCCGCCGTTGTTTCCGCTGCTGTTACTGCCGCTGCTTCGCATCAAATTTCCGTCTTGTCGTCTGCGTGGGTTTCCGGGGCATCAGGTGCGTCCGGATCGAACGACGGCACACCCTCCAGGGTCTCGGCTTCGATCGCGTCCGCCTCGGGGAGGAAGGGCGCGAGCTCCGGGAGCTCGTCCAGGCCGCGCAGGCCCATCCGTTCCAGAAAGTAGTTCGTCGTCCTGTACAGGATCGCACCTGTTTCGGGTTCCGCGCCCGCCTCGTCGACCAGACCCCTCTGGAGCAGGGTCCGCATGACCCCGTCGCAGTTCACTCCGCGCACCGCCGAGACCCGCGAACGGCTCACCGGCTGGCGGTACGCGACGACCGCCAGGGTCTCCAGGGCCGCCTGGGTGAGCCGGGCCTGCTGCCCGTCCAGGACGAAGCCCTCGACGGCCGGCGCGTACGCGGCCCGGCTGTAGAACCGCCAGCCGCCCGCCACGAGCCGCAGCTCGAAGCCGCGGCCCTGGACGGTGTACTCGTCCGCCAGCTCGCGCAGGGCGTCCGCCACGGCCCTCCGGGGCCGTTCCAGCACCTTCGCCAGGTGCTCCTCGGTCGCGGGCTCGTCGACCACCATGAGAACGGCCTCAAGGGCGGGCTTGAGCGCGAGCTCCTCGGATTCCTCGATCTCCTCGATCACGCCGTCTCCACCTCCACAACTTGGTCGAACTCGTCCGTGACGGCGGGCTGGGCCCCGTCGCCGCCGCTCCAGCGCACCATGAGCTCCCCGAGCGCCTCGTCCTGGTCGAGGACGACGGCCTTCTCGCGGTAGAGCTCCAGGAGGGCGAGGAAGCGGGCGACGACGGTGAGGGTGTCGGGCGCGTCCAGGGTCAGCTCCCGGAAACTGACGTCCCCGCACGCCCGCAGCATCGCCACGACCACGGCGGCCTGCTCCCTGACGGAAACGAGCGGCGCGTGAATGTGGTCGATGTACACCTGCGGCTTGGCCCTCGGCTGCATGGCCTTGACCGCCAGCTTGGCGAACCCGTCGGCGCCGATGCTGATGACGACCTCGGGCAGCAGCTCGGCGTGGTGCGCCTCCAGCCCGACGGTACGGGGGTGGCGGCGCGCCTCGCTGTCGAGCCGCTCGCTGAAGATGTCCGCGATCTGCTTGTACGCGCGGTACTGGAGCAGCCGCGCGAACAGCAGGTCCCGCGCCTCAAGGAGCGCCAGATCGGCCTCGTCCTCGACCTCGGCGGCGGGCAGCAGCCGGGCCGCCTTGAGGTCGAGCAGGGTGGCGGCGACGACGAGGAACTCGGTGGTCTGATCGAGGTCCCAGTCCGCCCCCATGGCCCGGATGTGCGCCATGAACTCATCGGTGACCTTGGACAACGCGACTTCGGTCACGTCCATCTTGTGCTTCGAGATGAGCTGAAGCAGCAGGTCGAAGGGGCCTTCGAAGTTGGCGAGCCGAACGGTGAAGCGGCCGTCGGAGGGGATGGGACCGGGATCAGCCGCAGGGTCGGGGTCCGGGGCGGAGCCCCGAAG
>NZ_JBHWUR010000224.1:0-1856 GCF_042737755.1 Streptomyces sp. NPDC059994 | reverse complement strand
CCCGTGCTATGTCCCACTGCTCAGGTCTTGACGGGAGACAACCCGAAAGGCTCAGCTTAGAGTTCACATGTTGGAGATAGGGCGGGGCCTCAGAGCTGCGGCCTCGTGCGGGGGCGGCCGTCGTGCCGCCTGCCTACGGCAGGAGTGGATGAGTCGATGGAGACTCCGGGGTCGCAGACGTCATTGCACCGGGCCAATCTGGAGCGGGTCGTACGCGCGGTGCGCATGGCGGGCTCGCTCACCCAGGCCGAGATCGCCAGGACCACGGGGCTCTCCGCAGCCACGGTCTCCAATATCGTTCGTGAACTGAAGGACGCCGGAACCGTCGAGGTCACGCCCACCTCGGCGGGCGGCCGCCGGGCCCGCAGCGTCTCGCTCAGCGGCTCCGCGGGCATCGTCATCGGCGTCGACTTCGGCCACACCCATCTGCGCGTCGCGGTCGGCAACCTGGCCCACCAGGTGCTCGCCGAGGAGGCCGAGCCGCTCGACGTCGACGCCTCCTCCGCGCAGGGCTTCGGCCGGGCGGAACAGCTGGTCACACGGCTGATCGCGGCCACCGGCATCGGCCCGGGCAAGGTCATCGGGGTGGGCCTGGGCGTGCCGGGACCCATCGACATGGAGTCCGGAACGCTGGGCTCCACGGCCATCCTGCCGGGCTGGACCGGCATCAACCCCCGCGAGGAGCTCTCCGGGCGCCTGGGCGTGCCGGTGTACGTCGACAACGACGCCAACCTGGGCGCGCTGGGCGAGCTGGTGTGGGGCAGCGGGCGCGGGGTCAAGGACCTGGCGTACATCAAGGTGGCGAGCGGTGTCGGCGCCGGTCTGGTGATCGACGGGCAGATCTACCGCGGCCCGGGCGGCACGGCCGGCGAGATCGGGCACATCACCCTGGACGAGTCGGGCCCGGTGTGCCGCTGCGGCAACCGGGGCTGCCTGGAGACCTTCACGGCCGCCCGGTACGTGCTGCCGCTGCTCCAGTCCAGCCACGGGGCCGATCTGACCATGGAACGGGTGGTCCAGCTGGCCCGCGAGGGCGACCCGGGGTGCCGCCGGGTCATCGCGGACGTGGGCCGCCACATCGGCAGCGGTGTCGCCAACCTCTGCAATCTGCTCAACCCCAGCCGGGTGGTGCTCGGCGGCGATCTGGCGGAGGCCGGGGAGCTGGTCCTGGGGCCCATCAGGGACTCCGTGTCGCGGTACGCCATCCCCAGTGCGGCGCGCCAGCTTTCGGTCCTTCCGGGTGCCCTGGGCGGCCGCGCCGAAGTGCTCGGCGCGCTGGCTCTGGTACTGAGTGAAATGGGCGATTCGACCCTGTTGGAAAGTGCTCTCCCCGCCGGGGCTCCTGCCTTCACTTAGATAACGGATGGCACCGTTGTCATCTCGTTAAGGATTTACTCCTTGACGGTGGCCCCCCAGCCGAGTTGACTTCCAGCCACCTCGGCCGCAACGTCGCGGCCTCGTCAGGGAGGTTCCAGAATGAACACGCGTATGCGTCGTGCCGCCGTGGCCGTGGCCGCCACCGCAATGGCTGTCTCTCTCGCCGCCTGTGGAAGCGCCAAGGAGTCGGGCGACAAGACCAAGGAGTCGACCGGCTCCAAGAAGGGCGACGCGATCAAGATCGGTCTGCTCCTGCCGGAGAACCAGACCGCGCGTTACGAGAAGTTCGACAAGCCGCTCATCGAGAAGAAGGTCAGCGAGCTGACCAACGGCAAGGGCAAGATCGTCTACGCGAACGCCAAGCAGGACGCGACGACGCAGACGCAGCAGGTCGACACGATGATCACCAACAAGGTCGACGCGCTGATCGTGGACGCGGTGGACTCGAAGGCGATCGCGGGCGCGATCAAGAAGGCCAA
>NZ_JBHWUR010000223.1:0-1937 GCF_042737755.1 Streptomyces sp. NPDC059994 | reverse complement strand
TGTTTCCGTGTGTCCTGAGCGTGAGAAGGAGTTGTTTGTAGGGCAGCTCCCGATCATGGTGCTGTGTGAAAGATGAAGGTTTTGGCCCTTCGGAGTCGCCCTGCGGGGGGAGGCTTCAAACCGCCTCATGCTGCGTTAGCTAATGACTGTCGTGGTGAGCGATGAGGGAAAGGCGTCGTAAGAGGCGTCAGGTGGGGATCGGGAAGACGAACGCAAGTGAATCGCTGCTGACGTGTCGAAAAGCAGACAGACGACATCGAAACCGGGGTGTGGAAACGACCCCGGGATGAGCCTGGCGGGTTCCCGCTTATTGGCCAGGTGGTGTCCGGCATGGAGGCGACGTGAGCCCGGTCTGCGGCTTTCACATGGAACAGGAGAAGGCAGGTCCGACACTGCTGCCGCACTGCGGCAGCAAGAGGGAGTGCCCCAAGCGGCAGACACCGTGAGGGGTCGAGTACCGATGCGGTACCTGCTGGCGGACCGGCTCGTAGTAGTGATGAAGCCCCTGTAACGGGGGTGGAGCGAAGGGGCCGGGTCGTTCGTGACTGAGTTGATCACATCAACCGGACGACGTCTGGGAGGAGTGCGATGAGCCAGTTGAAGTCATCGACCAAGCCGTTTGATATCTCGAAGTGGGAAGTCAAAGAAGCGTGGGAGGAAGTCAAGGCCAATAGAGGTGCGCCCGGAGTGGATGGGCAGAGCATCGATGACTTCGAGAAGGACCTGAAGGGAAACCTGTACAAGGTCTGGAACCGCATGTCGTCGGGCTCGTACTTCCCTCCTCCGGTGCGGGCGGTGGCCATTCCGAAGCCGCACGGTGGTGGCACGAGAATGCTCGGCATTCCCGCTGTCGCCGACCGGGTTGCTCAGACCGTCGTAGCCCGGCATCTAATGCGAAGGGTGGAGCCCGTTTTCCATCCGGACAGCTACGGATATCGGCCGGGACGGTCTGCCTTGGACGCGGTGGGGAAGTGCCGGGAGCGTAGCTGGCGGCGGGACTGGGTGGTCGAGTTCGACATTGCCAAGTTCTTTGACAGCGTGCCCTGGGACCTGCTGGTCAAGGCGGTGGCCGCGCACACCGACGCCGTCTGGGTGAACTTGTATGTGCGGAGGTGGCTTGCCGCCCCGCTCGTCATGCCCGACGGCTCCCAGATGGAGCGGGAGCGCGGAACGCCCCAAGGGGCGCCGGTCTCTCCCGTTCTGGCGAACCTGTTCCTGCACTACGCGTTCGACATGTGGATGGAACGGGAGTTCCCGTCCGTCTCGTTCGAGCGCTACGCGGATGACGCGGTACTGCACTGCGTCACTGAGCGAGAGGCCCGCCAGGTGCTGGCCGCGCTCACGGACAGGATGGTCGAGGTCGGGCTGCGGCTGCACCCGGACAAGACCCGGATCGTCTACTGCAAGGACGGCAACCGCCGGCGCTCCTTCGAGTGCACGGCCTTCACCTTTCTTGGGTACACGTTTCGCGCCCGGAAGAACCGGAATCGGCACGGGAAGCTGTTCCTGTCGTTCGAGCCGGGGATCAGCAGGGAGGCCCTGACAAGGATCGGCCGGGAGGTGCGGTCCTGGCGACTGCACCGACGGGCCGAGCTGACCTTCAGCGAGCTCGCCCGCAGGATGAATCCTGTGATCGGGGGCTGGATCAACTACTACGGCCGATTCCGGCCTTGGGAGTTGGACCGCTTCTTGGCGCGCGTCAACACCTACTTGGTGCGATGGATCCGCAACAAGTACAAGCGGCTCGCGGCCCAGAAGAAGGCGTACTCGAAGATGCAGGAGATCGCCCAGCGATACCCCCGCATGTTCGTGCACTGGCGCCTCACCACGGCGGCCGCAGAGATCTGATGATCAGAACGACAAGAGCCGTGTAACGGGAGACCGTTACGCACGGTTCTGTGAGAGCCGAGGGGTGAGATCCCCCTCGGCTACTCGAC
>NZ_JBHWUR010000222.1:0-1986 GCF_042737755.1 Streptomyces sp. NPDC059994 | reverse complement strand
GCCGCGGGCGGCGCGGTGTCGTGATCACGACGCCCTGGTGAACGCAATGTTCCGGCCGAATCGGCGCTGCCGCGGCCGGGATTGTGAAGCCTTCACCACAAGCCGTGCGACCCGCCCCGGGGCCCGCGGCACCGCTGGTAAAGGCGCCAGGAGCGGGTGGACCAGCCCGTTCGACGGGGAGATCGGCCGTCGCCGTACGGGGTAAGTGATCCGTGCGAGCCTGCGAATTTGCGACACCGTACGCACAGTTTCCACATCCCCGGGCGAATTTGTTCGCGAAGTCGGTCACTATCACGGCCGTTGAGTACGTCATAGATGCGTATACCGAACAACGCCCGGCGACCGGCCGCCGGTGACTGTCCCGACGAGGGGGGCGACATGGAAGAGATCTGCGTTCCGTTGTATGTCGAACTACTGCACGAGGGTGATGCCATGACCCCCGTGGAGGCCTTGATGGCTTACGACCCCGCCGACCCGCTCGCCGTTTCGGTGGAATTCGTCTGCGGCAATGGCATGCATACGACATGGACCATGGGCCGTGATCTCGTGGCGGAGGGCCTGACCTCGCGCTGCCCGGTCGGCCTCGGCGACGTGCGGGTCTGGCAGTACGGCGAGAACGGGCTGCGGATCCGGCTGCACTCGGACGAGGGCAGCGCGGACCTCCTCGCCGAGATCGAGGACGTCGCGGACTTCCTCTCCCGTACGTATCAACTCGTCCCGGAGGGCAGCGAGCTGGACGACTTCGACGTCGACGAGGTCATCCGGCTGCTGCTCGCCACCACACCGGTGCAGGGGCGCTGCTGGTGCGGCCGGGAGTACCCGTGTCTGAACCACGGCGCCGAGTGAGCCCTGTCGCCCCTGCCGCACCAGAGCGCCTCAGCCCAGTTGCGAGGCGCCGAAACGCGCCAGCCGGTCCGCGGTCGTACTCCCCGGCGGAGGGGTGAACAGCACCAGGCGGTGATCGCCCTCGGGGGCGAGCAGCACCTGGCAGAACAGGTCGAACGGGCCGAGCTCCGGGTGGAGCACACGGACCCGGTCGCGTCTGCGCACGGCCACCTCGTGCAGCTCCCACAGCGCCGTGAACTCGGGGCTGACGCTCTGCAGCCGGGCGATCAGCCGTGCCGACTCCGCGTCGCCGAAGCGGCGCGCCGCGGCCGCACGCAGATCCGCCACGTGGAGGTGGCCGTAGTAGCTGTGCTCCTCCTTGGGGTACGGGGCACGGGCGGACGGTTCGGTGAACCAGCGCCAGACGACATTGCGGCCGTGCTCGGTGACCGTGCACACCTCACCCAGGAGCTCCCGCGCCATGGGGTTCTGGACGAGCACGTCACCGAGGTCGCTCAGCACCACGGCCGGAGTGCTGGTGAGCTGTTCGAGCAGATGCAGCAGACCGGGGCTCACCTCGCCGTCGGACGAGTGCGCGACGGGCGGCCGGTGCCCGGCCAGCAGATACAGATGGTCGCGCTCGTCGTCGTTCAGCCGCAGTGCGCGGGCGAGCGCGGTGAGCATCTGGGGCGAGGGCTGCGGTCCCCGGGCCTGTTCCAGGCGGATGTAGTAGTCGGCGGACATCCCGGCGAGCTGCGCGACCTCCTCGCGCCGGAGTCCCGGGGTGCGGCGGCGCGGCCCTGCGGGCAGTCCGGCGTCCTGCGGGGTGACCCGGTCACGGCAGCGGCGCAGGAAATCAGCGAGCTGGCGGCGGTCAGTCGTCATGATCATCATCATGACGGAACCCGGCCGCCGGAACCAGGGACCGTCGGTACCAGGGTCCGCTGGACCCGCGCTCGACCCGGTGCCAGGACGTGACCTCCCGGCCCGTAAGGCAGGGGTAAGGCAGCCGACAGAGCCGCGGCCACGATGGGTGCGTGGAGTCTGCGAGGGGGATCCGCGAACCGGCCGTACGGCTGCTCGTGGAGATCGTGGAAGCGGCGCCGGCCCGCACGGGGGTCGGGCCGGCCACCGTTGGGACGTGGAGGCTGCGGGCTGGGT
>NZ_JBHWUR010000221.1:0-2051 GCF_042737755.1 Streptomyces sp. NPDC059994 | reverse complement strand
CCGTCGTGGGCTGATCGCTCCCCCAAGTTCTCGGCTTCGCTCGAACAGGGGGGACCCCCATCGCGGCGGAGCCGCAGATGTCACAGCCCCGCGCCCCTGAAGACAGAACGGGGCCCGGCCACCTGTCAGCCCCTCCGGTTACGCCTCCGGGTTGCGGGAGTCGTACCGTGCGAAACGGCGGCGGGTGACGCCGAGCAGCGTCACCGCGAGCACGCACGCGAGGCCGCCGCCGGTGACGGCGACCGTGGGCGAGGCGAGGTCGGCGGTGGTGCCCGCGAGGAAGTCCCCGAGCCGGGGCCCACCGGCGACGACGACGATGAAGACGCCCTGCAGCCGCCCGCGCATCTCGTCCGGCGCGGCGACCTGGAGCATGGTGTTGCGGAACACCATGGACACGGTGTCGGCGCACCCGGCGAGGGCGAGGAAGAGCAGCCCCAGCCAGAGGTTGCGGGTCAGCCCGAACACGGCGATCGCGGCGCCCCACGCGCCGACGGCCAGCAGGATCGCCAGCCCGTGCCGGTGAATGCGGGTAAGCCACCCCGAGAACACCCCGCCGAGCAGCGCCCCGAGCGCGGGCGCGGCGACCAGGAGCCCGGTGGTACGGGCGTCACCGCCGTACCAGAGCGCGGCGACGGCCGGGAACAGCGCGCGGGGATGCGCCAGGATCATGGCGCAGAAGTCGGAGAAGAACGTCATTCGGAGGTTCGGCCGGGTGGCGAGGAAGCGGAACCCGTCGAGGACGGAGGCCCGCTTGGCGGCCGTACGGTCCCGGTCGGGCAGCATCGAGGGCAGCCGCCACATCGCGTACAGGGAGGCGGCGAAGGTGACGGCGTCGATGAGGTACGCCGACTGGTACCCGGCGAACCCGACGATCAGCCCGCCCAGCATCGGGCCGAGCAGCGTCCCCGAGGTCATGGTGATCGAGTTCAGCGCGTTGGCGGCGGGGAGCTGGTCGGGAGGCAGCAGCCGGGGAATCATGGAGGACCGCGCGGGCCCGTTGAGCGCGGCGCACACGGACTGCAGCGCGACGATCCCGTACAGGAACCACACGTGCGCGAACCCGGCGATCGCGGCGGCGGCGAGCCCCGCCGAGAGCACTGCGGACCCGGACGAACTGGCCAGCCCGAGCTTGCGCCGGTCCACGGTGTCCGCGATCGCACCGCCGTACAGCCCGAACACCATCAGCGGCACGAGGGAGAACAGCCCCACGAGCCCCACGCTGAAGCTGGACCCGGTGATGTCGTACACCTGAAGCGAGATCGCCAGGGCGGTCATGCCCTGCCCCACCCAGGAGATGGTGTTGCCGAACCACAGCCGGCGGTAGTCCGGGGAGCTGCGCAGGGGGGTGAGGTCGGCGAGTATTCGCTGTCTGGGCGGGGAGCTGGTGTCGGGGGTCACGGGGGATGCTAACCGGTGTGGGGTGCGCGATTTGTCTGCGGGCCGACTTGGGCTGGTCGCGCAGTTCCCCGCGCCCCCAAGGCAGTTGCTGGGTGGCCGGGGTGCGGCCTTGCCCTGGGGACGCGGATTCGGCTGCGGGTTCGGTTGTGGTTGCTCGCGCAGTTCCCCGCGCCCCTGAAGGCAGGCAGAAGGGGGCCCGGCCACCTTGCAGCCCCTCCGGCGTTCGAGGAGCGGGGCAGGGGCCGCGGGCCCCGCCCTTCAGGGGCGCGGGGCTGCGACATGTGCGGCTCCGCCGCGTGGGCGCGACCAGCCACAGACGGCCCACAGACGAACGGAGTCCGGGGCGCGGGCCCGCAGCCCAACCACCCCAGGCGGGGGCGAAGCCCCGGTGGGGGTACCCGGGGCGCAGCCCCGGTGGGGGTACCGGGGCAGCCCCGTGGGGGTACCGGGGGCAGCCCCGTGGGGGTACCGAGGCGCAGCCTCGTGGGGGTACCGAGGCGCAGCCCCGTGGGGGTACCGGGGGCCCAGCCCCGTGGGGGTACCGGGGGCCCAGCCCCGTGGGGGTACCGGGGGCCCAGCCCCGTGGGGGTACCGGGGGCGCAGCCCCGGTGGGGGTACCGGGGGCGCAGCCCCGGTGAGCGGGGTGCAGGGGC
>NZ_JBHWUR010000220.1:0-2090 GCF_042737755.1 Streptomyces sp. NPDC059994 | reverse complement strand
GGCGGAACCTCCGCGGCGCAGCACGAGTGCTCCACGTCGCCCGTGGTGGCGGCCACCGGCACGCTCCGGATCACCCCAGCCTCTGGGAGACAGGCTCGAACACCCCCTCCTCCCGCGCCGCCTTCAGCAAGCGGGCCTGATGCGGGGGAAATTCCTGCGCTCCTCGTGGTCGGGGCCGCGCTCCTACACCCGCTGGACGAATTCCAAGTTCGTCTACTCCCCGCGCACGGTCAACGACACCATCTGGTCGGTCCGCTGCCCGGGCGGCGGTACGTACAACTACAACCTCCAGGTCCAGACACACCTGGTGGACACCCGGGGCGATCACGGCGGACCGTATGAGGTCGGAAAAGTACGTCCGCGCCGCCTGCGGCCTTGACCAGGGAAGGCCACCATGCCCAGAGTGCAAGCACGCCTGTTCGCGTTCGGGGACCGGCTGCTGAACCGCGTGGCCGCCGCCCTCGACCGGCCCTCCCCCGCGGGATCGTTCTCCTCCACGCCGCGCACCCCGTGGTGGCGCAGGCCCGCCCGACGCTACCGGGACGGCTTCGAGCGGCGGGTGGAGCGCCGCGAGGACCACCTCCCCGCGCCGACCGCGCGCCCGGCGGGGCCGGGGGCTGGCCCCCCGCGTAGCAGCTCGGCCAAGTCGTCGAAGAAACAGTCCGGCCCGGTGCGGTGAGCACCGGGCCGGACCCGTCCCTGGACCCGGCAGCCGTCCACCGCCGGGGCACGGCTAGGGCAGGGCGCCCGCAGGGGCGAAGTTCGCCGGGTCGTTGTTCCCCGGGATGGAGGCATCGAGCACGTCGCTGTGCCATTCCCGGCCCGTGTCGTCAGCGCCGAAGTGCACGACAGACGAGCCCTCCTCGCCGGTGCCACCCGAGGAGTTCATCGCGACTGCCGCCGTGGTCAGGGTGACGGCCGTGAATGCCAGGGCGCCGATGGCTGACGGTCTTGCGATAGGGCTCAGCACGCCCCGGGCCCGGAGATCGTCGACGTCGGGGAGGTGGGCCTGGTCCAGGGGGCCGGTGTCCAGATCGGCCTGGGTGGCGTGCACCCGGCGGCGGGGCTCGGCGGGCGGCGCCGGCGGCTGCGATGTCCGGGGGCCGGTGCCGAGGGGACGACGGGTGGAGGTCACGGCGGGAGTATTCCACCTGGGCTTTTGCCTGCCAATTCGAACACGCGGTCTAATACTGCCATGGCGACGTTTCCCTTCCCCCGTGATCTCGTGACAGCCCAGGTGGCGTGGTACGACGCGTACCGGCGGCTGACCGATCCCGCGCCGGGCGGGACCGCGGCCGCCCGGCGGAGTCTCCAGCGGCTGTCCGTCCTGATCGCCGCCCATCCGTACTGGGGCCCGGACGGTCCCGCGCCCGCGGCCCGGATGGCCCTGCGCGAGCAGGCGCGGCGGGAGGCGCGGCCGGGACCGGACGGGACAACGGACGGCCGTTGATGGGCTTAATTTGTTTGCCGTCGGCCGACCCGGTCCGATAGGAAGCTCGCATGCTTCGAGGCAACAAGATCGGGCTGCGGGCCCGGCACGAGGAGGACATCCCGATCCTGCGGGCCGAGCTCTACGACGACGTGGTCAACGCCTCGCGGGCCGAGGCCGGGCCGTGGCGGCCGGTCACGCCCGGCTCGAAGGACCCGCGGCTCGTGGTGGACGACAGCCAGCACGGAAGCGTCCCGTTCTCCGTGGTGGAGCTGGACGGCGGCACGCTGGTCGGCACCGCGACCCTGTGGGGCATCGACACCCACAACCGGTCGGCGCACATCGGCCTGGGACTGCTGCCGTCCTCCCGCGGCAAGGGCTACGGCACCGATGTGGTCGCGGCGCTGTGCCACTACGGTTTCGTCGTGCGCGGCCTGCACCGGTTGCAGATCGAGACGCTGGCGGACAACACCGCGATGCTGTGCTCCGCCGAGCGCAACGGCTTCGTCCGTGAGGGCGTGCTGCGCTCCTCGGCCTGGGTGATGGGCGAGTTCCTGGACGAGGTGCTGCTCGGCCTGCTCGCCCAGGACTGGAAGGCGGAGTCGAGGGCCTAGGCTGCTGCCCACGGCTACAGGGCCCCGGCCGACGGTGACGTCGGCCG
>NZ_JBHWUR010000219.1:0-2122 GCF_042737755.1 Streptomyces sp. NPDC059994 | reverse complement strand
CCGATCTCTCGGGGTGCCGGGCCCTTAGGCGTAAGCGCTACTGGTCGTCGTTGTCGTCGTCGTCCCGCACAGGCGGCGGCACCCGTATGACGACGCTGCCACTGGCCAGATCTATCGGCCCCCGCCCGGGATCGGCGTCCCCCGCCTCGTCCAGCGTGATCTCCAGCCGCCGCCGCTCCTCCTCCTCGTGCCGCTTACCAGGCGCGAACAGCTCATTGAGCGCACTACCGAACACGAGCGGTCACCTCCGCATGGGGTCTCCTGCCCGTACAACGCCGTGGGGGCGCTGTGCGCTCCCGATCATGGGGATTGGCGCTTCACTCGGCCCGGCATCCCGGTCACCCCCGGATGCCGGGCCCCCGGCGTGCGCGCGTGCGCGTCAGTGCGCGGCCAGGCCCAGGGCCTTCTTGCTGTCCACGTACATCTGGAGCAACTGGGGGCGGTGGGAGCGGAAGGGCAGGGGGAAGCTGGCGATGAGTTCGTCGTAGCCCTCGGCCAGGTCCGGGTCCTCCAGGAGGCCGAAGACCAGGTGGCCGCCGGACTTGGGGCTGCCCTCGGTGATCGCGGTGCGGAGGCGGTCGATCTCCGCGCCGGGGACGCCGGGGAAGAGGTCGCGTACGACCGGCTCCTCCGTGTCGAGGTGGCTCGCCAGGATGTCGCGGACCTTGCGGGCCGCAGCCAGGCCGGCCTGGGCCGCCCCGGTCACCGCGGCGTCGCCGACCTGCTCGCCGGCCTCGTTGGCCGCCGTCAGGAGCTCCACCGCCCGGCTCAGACCGCCCAGTTCCCGGTCCAGCTCCGCGTGCTCCTCGTTGAGGGTGTCGAAGGACGCCACCGACTCGGGGTAGAGGCCGTGCAGTACGGGCCAGAAGAGCTCGTCCTCCGACTCGTGGTGGTGGTGCGTGAAGTCGATGAGCCACTGCGTCGTGTCGATGAGTTCCTTGACGCTGACGTCGTCGCCCTCGCCGAGTCGCTCGAATGCGTTCGCCACCAGTTCCGTTCCCCGGCGAAGGATCGCATGGACGCCGAGAAACTCCTGGTACATACGGGCGCCGGGGTTCTCTGTCGCGGCCGTCATGGTTGTCTCCCCCGTTTATTGGACCGACGGATCGATGGATCGATCACTGCCGCGAGGGTACGCAGAGGCTCCGCACGCCCCATAGGGGTGTTCGACTGCGATCGCCTCGCAGTTGAACGCGCGCAGTGGCGCGCCGCTTCCTTCCGAAAGGCGGCGGTGTTTCCACGATACCTATTTTGGGATTTCTTCCAAAGAGGCGCGCTCTATGTAATTCTTGATCCAAGCCTCCGTACCCGCTGCGGACAAGTGGAGCGCACCCGAGAGCGCACTAGTAACGCTCTAGTGAAACTCGATTTCGCTGGAATTGGGAAGGACGACATTCTATGACTCGCCCCATCGTGGCGGTGACCGCCGATCTGAGTACGGTGAACTGGAACATTTGGGGAGATGTTTCGGTGGCCCTGCTCCCCTGGGAGTACATGGAGAAGGTGCACCAGGCGGGTGGAGCGCCCGTTATGGTGCCGCCGATTCCCGAGGCCGTGGACGCCGCGATGGAGAGGGCCGACGCGCTGCTGATGAGCGGCGGCGCCGATATCGACCCCGCTCTCTACGGCGCCGAGCGGGAGAAGTTCACGTTTCCCCCGCACAAGGCCCGGGACACCGCCGAGCTCGCCGCCCTCGCGATCGCCGAGCGGCGCCGGATTCCGGTGCTCGGCGTCTGCCGCGGCCTCCAGCTGATATCCATCATCCGCGGCGGCACCCTCGACCAGCATCTGCCGGAGCATTCCCCGGTCGTGCCCGGGAAGTACGAGCCGCGCGAGATCCAGGTGAAGCCCGATTCGCTGCTCGGCAGCACCCTCGGGCCGACCGCCACCGTCTATTGCCACCACCACCAGGGCATCGACAAGCTCGGCGCCGGCCTGGTGGCCACCGCCTGGTCGGACGACGGGGTCATCGAGGGCGCCGAGGCCGAGGACCCGTCGGCCCCGTTCCTCGCCGGCCTCCAGGCGCACGGCGAGCTGGGCAGCGACACGCTCCCCCTCTTCGAGGCGTTCATCGAGGCCGCGAGGAAGCAGCAGCGGCTGTCTCTTATACACATCTCCGAGC
>NZ_JBHWUR010000218.1:0-2148 GCF_042737755.1 Streptomyces sp. NPDC059994 | reverse complement strand
GCACCCGTCCGTCGGGACGGGTGCCGGACCCACCGGGTAGCCTCCACGTCAACCGACGAATCGAATGGTCCCCATGAGTGACACCTTCCTCTCCATCATCCCCACCGACCCTCACTGGCAGCCGAATCCGGATGGCGCTGCTCTCACAACAGCCTTCATGAAGAAGCTGTGCCCGAACGCGGCAGGAGAACCCGAGGTACACCGACACGACACGCCTGCCTTCGTGCACGCTGGCGCCAACCTGGAGACAATCTCATGCCCCCGATGCGGGAAACAGCTTGATCTCCAAGGGTGGTGGATGCCTCGAATGGATCAGGCTTACAACGGCAACGGTTTCTCGGACCTGAGAGTGTGTACGCCCTGCTGTGGCACTGACACCACTCTCAATGACCTCAAATACGACGGTGCATGCGGATTTGCATCTTTCGAGGTCAAGATCCTGAACCCCAACAAATCTGAGCTGATCGACGAAGAACTAGCCTTGATCGGGCAGGAGCTTGGCCATTCCGTGCGACAGGTATGGGCCCATATCTAATGCAGGCGAGATCCACTCATGAGTCACGAGCTGTGGATCCACAAATTCGCCGATGCTGGTCGACTCCAGACGATCCTGGATCTGCCAGCATGGTCCAGGCGGTGATCGAAATGTTTGACAGGGGAAGGTTCGCTCGATCTGCTGAGTGGCAGCCCTCCGAGTGAGTCACTGGGGCGCCGGAGTCCCAAACATCCGGCACCCCCGGCAACCAAGGAAGCGTGATCGACATCAACTTCGATGACGTGACGCCCGAGGACCTAGGGCTCAAGCACGTCACCGCGGAGGTGGCTGAGGCGCGGTCCAGGCTGGCTGGCCAGGTGTGCGATGAGCTGCGAAAGGCCGGTCTGCCGGCCTGCCTGGGCACGATCGACGACCCGTCACCAGGAGCAAAGATCGACGTCGAGCCCTTTGAGGACGGCCCGGCAGCCTCCGTCTACTGGAACTGCGACCCGTCCGTACACAGCGCGTACGACACGAGCCGCCCGGACGGGGGCCCTGCCTTCCAGTACTTCATACAGGCAGCAGGTCATGTGCAGACCGCCGTGATCGGGATTCTGCGCTCCGCTGGATTCACCGTGGAACGGAACGACCAGGATCCGCTCGCCCTGTGGATCTGGCCGGACCGTCCTGCGTGACCCGTTCACTTCCGGGGCCCTGCCGAAGCAAAAGGCTCGGCAGGGCCCCGCATCCATGAGGCGGTTGGCGAGCCTGTGGGCCGAGTCTTCTCGCTGCGAACGACTGACTCAGGAGAACTCTTGACGTACATAGACCCCCAGGTTCGGGCCAACGCCGAAAAGAACGGCATCCCGCACGCTCCCGAAGAAGTCATCGCCGAGCGGCACGCGCTGGCGGACGCGGTATGCGGCGAGCTGCAGCACGCAGGGCTCCCCGCTTACGTGGAATTCTCCAACGCCCCGAGTGAGGGGCGGGCAGGCGCGCGGGTTTCTGTCGACACGATGGAGGTTCCTGCGGGCGGTGTCTTCGTGGGTTGGCACCCCGGAGAATCGCTGGCTGAGGCTGTCCTGGGATTCATGGAACCGGATCGGCTCGATCTCCGGGAGCCGGTGATCGAGCACGGTGAGAGGGTCGGTTCACTCATGGATGCGGCGATCAAAAGCGTGCTTGTACTTGCCGGTTTCCGTACTCGTGACGCGAGCGAGATCAACGACCTGGCCTCGGGAATCCATGTCGCGGGCCGGCAGCCGAGACAGTGGTTCCTCGCGTACATCCTCACGGAGGGTGTACTCGGTCTCATCAGCGCCATCCGCTCCTTCGACCCAAGCGGCGACGACCGTGGTGCACGGGCCGGTATCAGCGCGGAGGGGAAGGCTCGGCTCACGGAACGGGGCATCCGGATCGTGCAGGACGGTCTGCCCAGTCTGGCGGACGATGACCGGTGGGAACTCGCGCGCGTATTCCGCAGGCTCGCCGGGGCGATGCACAGTCAGGACATGGCACAGGTGGGCTTCTGGGGGGCGGACCGGTCACCGCTGGAGCTGGCCGATGAACTCTGCCTGCTCTCAGACCGCGTTTGAGATCTCCCGTGCCGGTTGTGCGGATCGCTCGTTGAGGGGTGTATGAGTGCTGCTGGGGAGGGTTATCCGTCGGATCTG
>NZ_JBHWUR010000217.1:0-2348 GCF_042737755.1 Streptomyces sp. NPDC059994 | reverse complement strand
GACGAGGGTCACCTCGTCGGCCCGGGCTTGTTCGTCGGGGGGAGCCGCTACTCGACGACGAGCTCGACCTCGATGTTGCCGCGCGTCGCCTTGGAGTACGGGCAGTAGGCGTGCGTCGCCTCGACCAGCCGGCGGCCGGTCTCGCCCGCGAGCTCGTCCGGCAGCTCGACACGCATGACGACCGCGAGGCCGAAGCCGGTGTCGTCCTTGCCTATGGAGACCTCGGCGGTGACGGAGACGTCCTTGGTGTCGACCTTCATCTGACGGCCGACCGCTCCCATGGCGCTGGCGAAGCAGGCCGCGTACCCGGCGGCGAAGAGCTGCTCCGGGTTGGTGCCCTCGCCGTTTCCGCCGAGCGCCGGGGGCATGGCCAGGGGGAGGTCGAGCCGGCCGTCCGAGCTCACGGCCCGGCCCTCGCGCCCGTTGGCGGTGGCGGCGGCGGTATACAGCGCGTCCATGGGATGCCTCTTCTTCCGTCCGGTGGTGAGCGGCGGCCGCTCTCTTCCGGTCTAAAGAGTTGCACACAACTTAAGTGCGTGCAACTCAATGATGGGCGACAAGCTACCCTGGTGTCATGAGCTCCTCGTCGACTCCCGCCGCGTCGAACCCGCCCCTGGCGTCCGACGTCGATCTGCTCCGCCTCGACCACCAGGTCTGCTTCTCCCTGCACGCCGCCTCGCGCGCGTTCGGCGGCGTGTACCGGGACGCGCTCAAGGACCTCGGCCTCACCTATCCGCAGTACCTGGTGATGCTGGTGCTGTGGGAGCACGGCCCACAGCCCGTCAAGGTGATCGGTGAGCGGCTGCGGCTCGACTCGGGCACGCTCTCGCCCCTCCTGAAACGGCTGGAGGCGGCGGGCCTGGTGACCCGCGAGCGCAGCGCCGAGGACGAGCGCTCGGTGACGGTCCGGCTCACCGAAGAGGGCTCCGACCTGCGGGAACGGGCGCTTCCCGTGCCCCTGAAGATCCTTTCGGCCACGGGTCTCTCGGTGGCCGAGGTCCTGTCGCTCCAGCAGCTCCTGGGGCGGATCACGACCGCCCTGGACCAGGCGCACTGAAAGCGCCGGGCCGCGCCGCCCACGTCGGCGGCCGGGCCTCGGTCGCGTAGATGTCCACGTACTCCTGCTCGGAGAGTGCCCGGATCGCGTACATGATCTCGTCCGTCACGGCGCGCAGCACCGCGCGCTGGTCGGGCAGGTCCGCGTAGCGGGAGAAGTCGAGGGGCTTGCCGAAGCGGATGGTGACCGGCACCCGGCGCGGCAGCCGCCGGCCGCGCGCCTGGGCCTCGAACGTGCCGATCATCGCGCAGGGGATCACGGGCGCCCCCGACCGCAGCGCCATGGCGGCGACCCCGGCCCTGCCCTTGTACAGCCGTCCGTCGTGCGACCGGGTGCCCTCCGGGTAGATGCCGAGCAGTCCGCCGTCGCGCAGCACCCGTATTCCGGTGTCGACCGCCGCCTGTGCCGCGTCTTTGCCCGAGCGGTCCACCGGGATTTGCCCGACGCCACGGAAGAACGCGGCGGTCGAGCGGCCTTTGACTCCCCGGCCCGTGAAGTACTCCATCTTGCAGAGATAGGTGATGCGCCGCCGGATTGTCACCGGAACCAGGAAGGAGTCGCAGAACGAGAGGTGGTTTCCCGCGATGATCGCGGCGCCGGTGCGCGGCACGTGCTTCAGCCCTTCGACCTTGGGCCGCAGGGGCCACCGCAGCAGTGGCACCAGCACGATGTATTTGAATGCGTAATAGAACACGCCAGTGAGACCCTTTCCCGAGTGACCCCCGCGCCGAGGCACGCTAATAGGGGTCCGAGGTCAGCGGGAGAGGGCCTATTGAGCCAGGCGATGGCGGCCGGAAAACACAATTCCGCTCCGGTTCGGCACCGGAGCGGAGACATTTGCGTTCAGAATGCGGACGTTTGCTGGACGGGGCTGCGCGGGCTTCCCGCGCGGGTGAACGGCCTTGGCGTGGCGGCTACTTCAGGCCCATCGCGTCGCAGGCGTCCTTGACGTTGGGCGTGCAGATCTCGGAGGTCGAGTAGACGCCGTCGCGGATGACCGTCTCCTTGAGGTTGGCCTTGGTGAGGGCCACGATCGGGATGATCATGGAGGGGATGGCCTTCTTCGTGGGGGAGTCGACCGTGGTCTTGGTGATCATGGTCAGCGGCTGGCCCTTGGCGAGGGCGACGGCCATCTGTGCGGCGACCGGGCCCTCTTGGACGTAGGGCTTGTAGACGCTCATGAACTGCTCGCCCATGACGATGCGCTGGACTCCGGCGAGTTCGGCGTCCTGGCCGGTGACCGGGGGAAGCTTGGCGAGGCCGGCCGCCTTGAGGGCGGTGATGATGCCGC
>NZ_JBHWUR010000216.1:0-2486 GCF_042737755.1 Streptomyces sp. NPDC059994 | reverse complement strand
CAGTTCCCCGCGCCCCTTACAGGGGCGCCCCGAAGGGGCGCGTTTTTAGGGGCGCGGGGAACTGCGCGCTCAGCCCAGCACGGACCGCAGACAACAACACACCCTTCAAGGGGCGCGGGGAACTGCGCGACAAGCCCCCACCCGCCCGCAGACAAACACCGGGCCCAAAAGGGGCGCGGGGAACTGCGCGCTCGGCCCAGCACGGTCCGCACACGACAACGCACCGTGGCGCATCTCACCCGCACCGGGGCCCGGGGGTGTATTCCAAGCCCCCGCCCCACCCCGCCCCGCCAATCCACGGCCTGGCACCCCGTGCCGCATTCCGATGGAAGCCGGGGCTCCGCCCAGAACGCCCCGCCCGGGTGACCCGCGCCGCAAACACCGCGCGTCCCCCGAAACGCGCCCGTAAGGTGACCGTCATGCAGGTGATCCAGTCGACCAAGCTCGCCAATGTCTGTTACGAGATCCGGGGCCCGGTTCTCGAAGAAGCCATGCGGCTGGAGGCGGCAGGTCACCGCATCCTCAAGCTCAACACCGGCAATCCCGCCGCGTTCGGCTTCGAGTGCCCGCCGGAGATCCTGGAGGACATGCTCCGCAACCTCTCCGGGGCGCACGGGTACGGCGACGCGAAGGGCCTGCTCTCGGCGCGGCGCGCGGTGATGCAGCACTACCAGACCAAGGGCATCGACCTCGACGTCGAGGACATCTACCTCGGCAACGGTGTCTCCGAGCTGATCCAGATGTCGATGCAGGCGCTGCTCGACGACGGCGACGAGGTGCTGGTCCCGGCGCCGGACTACCCGCTGTGGACGGCCTCGGTCTCGCTGGCCGGCGGCACCGCCGTGCACTACCGCTGCGACGAGCAGTCCGACTGGATGCCGGACCTCGCCGACATCGAGGGCAAGATCACCGACCGCACCAAGGCGATCGTGATCATCAACCCGAACAACCCGACGGGCGCGGTGTACGACGAGGAGATGCTGCGGTCGCTGACCGAGATCGCCCGCCGCCACAACCTGATCGTCTGCTCGGACGAGATCTACGACCGGATCCTCTACGACGGCGCCACCCACACGCCGACGGCCGTGGTCGCCCCGGACCTCATGGTGCTGACCTTCAACGGTCTGTCCAAGAACTACCGGGTGGCCGGATACCGCTCCGGCTGGATGGCCGTCTGCGGCCCGAAGGCGCACGCCTCCTCGTACATCGAGGGCCTCACCATCCTCGCCAACATGCGGCTGTGCGCCAACATGCCCTCGCAGTACGCGGTGGCCACCGCGCTCGGCGGCCGCCAGTCCATCGAGGACCTGGTGCTGCCGGGCGGGCGGCTCCTGGAGCAGCGCGACACGGCGTACGACCTGCTCACCCAGATCCCGGGCGTGTCCTGCGTGAAGCCCAAGGGCGCGCTGTACCTCTTCCCGCGCCTGGACCCGGCGGTCTACAAGGTCAAGGACGACCGCCAGATGGTCCTCGACCTGCTGCGGGCCGAGAAGATCATGGTCGTGCACGGCACCGGCTTCAACTGGCCCGAGCCCGACCACTTCCGCATCGTGACGCTCCCCCCGGCGCAGGACCTGGCCGGGGCCGTGACGCGGATCGGCAGCTTCCTGGACGGCTACAGCCAGATGTAGCAGGGCTCCTGGTTCCGCTCAACTTTAGACAGAATCTAAGATAGGATGGTCTCCTGTAACAAACAGGAGGCCATCTCATGTACGAGCCGATCCGGACCAAGTCGGTGCACAGCACGATGGCCGCCGACGCCCCCATTCCGCACCGCTCCCGCGGGGAGGAGCTGGACATCCAGCTCGCCGGGCACCTCGCGGCGCTGCTCGCCGTCACCGACGAGCTCGGCCTGGCCTCGGCCGGGGACGCGATAGCGCGACAGGTCGCGCGGCTGCGGGGAGGTATGCCGCCGGTGCGCCACGCCGGTCTGAGCGGCGCGTCCCCGGCCTCGCTGCACGAGCGCGCGCACGCCCTCGCGGGCCGCGCCCTCGTCGTCGCCGCCTCGCGCGCGGACACGGCAGCCGCGATCCTGGCGGCGGAGCGCATGGACGCCCACTCGGCGGCGCTGGCCCTCACCGCCGCCCCCTGATCGGCCCCGGTCCGCGCGCCGCGGAGGTCCGCGGACCGGGGTCCCTCCGCGCTCCTTCTTGGCCCGGTGTTCGTCCGCGGGCCGGTGGGGGCTGATCGCGCAGTTCCCCGCGCCCCTTCTTGGCCCGGGGTTCGTCTGCGGGTCGTGGTCGGCCGGTCGCGCAGTTCCCCGCGCCCCTTCTTGGCCCGGGGTTCGTCTGCGGGTCGTGGTCGGCCGGTCGCGCAGTTCCCCGCGCCCCTTTTCGGCCCGGGGTTCGTCTGCGGGTCGTCGCTGGCCGGTCGCGCAGTTCCCCGCGCCCCTTACAGGGTGCGTTGTCGTCTGCGGGTTGTCGCTGGCTGAGCGCGCAGTTCCCCGCGCCCCTTACAGGGGCGCCCCGAAGGGGCGCGTTCAGGGG
>NZ_JBHWUR010000215.1:0-2862 GCF_042737755.1 Streptomyces sp. NPDC059994 | reverse complement strand
CACATCTTCCGTCACTCCCGATGCAGCCCCAATCGAATGACGTCAATTGCTCAAGCCGTGCTCACCCTGGAGCGCCAACGCTGAAAACGCTCATTCGCACCGCCGCGGAGGGGCCCGGGGGCCAATGTGCTCGACAGAGACGCGTGACGCATGAGCCCTCCGACAGCGCGCTTTCCCCCGGCGACGCCCCGGCAAGCCAGGAGGAGCCGTGATCGCAGGCCGACCGACGCCGCATCAACTGAGCTTTCCGGCCATCCCTTCAGGATGGGCGGCGCTCTGCGGCGTCGAGCCGCAGCACCACCACGGCTCGACGAAGCGCCACATGTAGCCCTTCCTCGTCACCTGCCTCTGCGGTCACGGACCGCAGCGCCATCACGGCTACCCGGCCTACGGGATGGCCGTGACACCGGAACTGCTACCGCTGCAGTTCGAAACGGCAGCACCACCACGGCGTCCTGCGCGAGAACGGCAACCTGGACTGGTACGAACTACCTCTGCACTTCGGAACGCAGCACCATCACGGCGCTATCCAGCCGAGCGCGTTGGACAGGGTGGTGAACTGCCTCTGCGGTTCCGAACCGCAGCACCATCTACCGATACGTTGCGGCGCCAGCGGGCACCGCCGACTCTGCGTCCAAACCAGCGGAATCGCTGGGGAGACACACCATGTGCCATCTCTACAGGCCGCCCCGTCATCCCGAATTCAATCAAGGGGTATCACCCCGGGCTGTTCGACCTCGTACCCGAATATGCATCCGCCGAGGGGCCGCAACATAGCGGTGGATCCCCGGTTACCGAAACCGGGGATCCACCGCATCCTTATAGCTCCACCGCCATTCCCTGACCGCCACGTCGAGAGGCAGCACCACGACACCAGCCGACAACTACACATCCCGGCCGCACACGACCGCGCCGGCCACCGGCCTGCTACGCCGCGGCGTAGCTGAGGCGGAACAGGTCCTGGGCACGCTCCAGGTCCCGCTCCGTGCGCAGCTGCAGCTCCAGGTCGCCGGTACCGTGGTGGCCGAGCCCCGTCACGTCCCGGGTGAAGCCCGGAACGAGGTCGACCTCCTTCGGGTCGGCCTTGAGGTAGACGAGGAGCTTGGTCTGCTGCGGCGAGCAGACGCAGGCAAAGTTTCGCAGCCGCTGGTAGGCCGCGTACTGCTTGCGCTGCACCCGGGTGACGGCGGCCCCGAGCCCGGTCAGCACCTCGTCGACCGCCCCAGCCAACTCGGTCATCGCACCGTCCTGCCGTCGGACAGCCGGCAGCCCAGCCGCCTGCCGGCGAACCCGCCGAGCGGCGACCGACTGCCCGGTGACCGACGCCACGGTCTCCAGACCGAAGTGGTCGCTGCCGTAGTACCGGTAGCGGACCAGGTCGATCGAGCGCCGGTGCTCGCGCACAGCATGCGCGTCATATCGGGTGAAGTCGCCGGCCACACAGATCAGCCGGGACGCACTCCACAGGATCTGGGACGCAGCCGACACCCCGAGCCGGTCGCGGACCAGATTCCGGAAGGCGTCCTTACGGGCCATGAGCCACGCCATGTAGTAGAGGCCCTGGTTGATCACCCCGGCGTCGGTGCCCCGCTTGCACTCCACGATCACGGGCGCCCCATTCTCGTCGAGCCCCAGCGAGTCGATCCGCCCGCCGTCGACACAGTCGATGACGTACTCGCTCGCCAGGAACCTGACGCCGAGCATCGTCTCCATATGTGCCTCGACGAGGTCCTGCACATCCGACTCGACCTGCGCTAGTCGCGGCACGACCTCCGTCACACCGCTCTTGACGTTGAACAGCCTCAGTCCCACCACTCCCCCTGCACGACCACGATGCCAGAGGGGAACCCCATAGGGCTCAGGGATATTTCCGCCACCGAAATTCGTCGCGATAAGGACAGAACAAGCAGTCATGCACACACGGCACAACGCGATCCAGGATGCCCAGTACAGCCCCGCTCACATCCGGGCCACGTGGAGCGGGACCGGGAGCGTGGAAGAGGCATCGAAGGCGTTCGGGTTCTCCCGGGCGAAGGGCTACGACCTGGTGCGCCAGGGGAAGTTCCCGTGCCGCGTGCTCCGCATCGGACGCAGCACGCGGGTCGTCACGGCGTCCTTGGTCCGGGTGCTCGAAAGCGGTGAGCCGGAGTACAGCAGTGCCAGCACCTGACGGACTCGGCGAGGCCGCAGGTGGTTTGAGCGAGCGTTAAATCGATGCTTACGTTGCCGCAGCTGATTTCGAGGATGCGTCTGCGATGGAACCGGTCATGGAGGCGTGCCAGCTGGGCAACATCGCTTGTGTCACAAGAAGTTCGATCTCATCCCCCGCGCGCCTCGGCCATACTATTTCGTCGGGGCTGACGGTCCAGCGAGGTGAGGTGCGTGCATGACGGCCGTTGAGGATGATCGAAGCAGTACGCGCCTAGGCGTGCTTGAACTTCCCGTTGAGGCTCGAGTCCGCGAGGCTGCACCAGCGTTCGCGCACCTAGACGCTCTGGGACTTGCCACCCCGAGAGACGGTGCACGAAACGCGATCGCCGCGGCGCTGGTACACCGGTCGTACCTCTACGAGAGCCGGGGAGCAATACCAGGCATCACACAGACCTCCTTGGACGCACTTGGCCGACTGGGCAGCGCGTTCCTGTGGAAGACGGCCGCGGTAGAGCGGTACCGCAGGATTGCGAATCCCACCTCCGGGACGATGAGCCAGGATGTTGCCAGGATTATCGCTACATTCCCGGCCTGGACCGCACGTCAGGAGTGGCTTAGACCGCGTTTGAGATCTCCCGTGCCGGTTGTGCGGATCGCTCGTTGAGGGGTGTATGAGTGCTGCTGGGGAGGGTTATCCGTCGGATCTGACGG
>NZ_JBHWUR010000214.1:0-3473 GCF_042737755.1 Streptomyces sp. NPDC059994 | reverse complement strand
TTCGTGATCAGAGGCCCCACCGGTTCACCGGAGGGGCCTCTGATCACGAACCACTGGGAGCTCCGCAAGGAGATTCAGGCAAGCAGCGAACAGGACCCTCCGCCCCTACTCCGAGCCGCTTGACTTGAGCACCCGACCGAAGCCTCCGGCTTGGACCGGGCCGAGCGTGAGCTCGCCAACCCCGCTGCGGTGAGGCACTCCGTACTCCCGTGCTCGACCAACCCGGTCGACAAGCCCACCCTGCCGGGCTGGAGCGGGTGCGAAGGTGACGTAGTGGCCGAGGGCCTGGGGCTGGCGGGCGAGGTCGCGGGTCTTGCGGGCGGGGCTGCCCGGCCGGGCCCGGGCATGCACGAACGTCGGGGAACGGCTTGACAACCCCCTTTACTGTTCACGCCGGGGTGTGGTCACCCGGAGACGCCCCCCCGTATCCGGGGCTTCTGCCCAGGGCAGGCCGAGGCCTGTGAACAGGGCCTGCAGGTCCGGCGGATAACCAGCAAACCTCTCGCGTGCGGCGTACAACCGCTTCTTGAGCTGTACCTCGCGCCCGCCGACCTCGATCCGGTAGCCGGCCGCGACCTGGATCTGTCCTGCCTCGTCGACCAGGGGACCGGCCTCGTTGATGTGCCGCTGGGCGGCGATCACGACTTCCATGAGGCGTTCCTTGCGGCCGCGCCGTGCCTGCGGCACCGCAGAGGTGACCCGCGCGTCTCTCTCCGCCGGGCCCATCCGCAATTCAGCCAGTGCTGCCCGCTGCTCCTCGTGTAGTTCCTTCCACCGCACGTGCTGCTCGCACAGCCACGCCCCGAGGTCCTTACCGAGGTAGACCCGCGCCCCGTGCAGGAGCTCGGCACGGGTTCCGCCCTCGTCCTTGAACCGGCCAAGGCGTACGAGCTGGCGGTGCCAGGCGGCGGTCCAGGGCACGTCCTGGGGGACCCGCCATACCCCGACCCGGTCGAGTTCCGTATCGGTGATGCCCGGGCGGCGCCGTTCGGCCAGCAGCGCGCCGAGGGCGACCTCCTCGCCGTCGACATCCACGCTCTCGTCCAGGCGGGGCAGCAGGTGCCCGTGAGCCTCGGCGTAGACGCGTGCGGCCGCCAGCAGCAGGGCCCGCCCGTCCGCCCGCGGCTCCCACACGAAGCCCCGCTCAGCAAGGTAGTGCACCAGGTCGGGATGGACGCGCGGCCCCCGCTTCATCCACTCCTTCCGCGCGGCCTCCTCACTCCCCAACTCCTCGGCCAGGCACGCCAGATCGTCCCGATCCGCGCGGGCCCTGCGCCGCAGCTTGTCCAGCTCCACTGCGAGGCGGACACCGCCCTCCTCCCAATCGGCCGGCACCTTCAGGTGCCCGTGCTTGGCCTGGTAGGCGGTCGCGGCCTGCATCACCTGCTCGATATCCCAGCTCGCCGGATCACCGACCACCGTGATCCTCAACCAGTCCACCACCACCCGCCGCGAACGCTGCCGGGTCAGCTGGAGCATCTGCGTCAGCTCCCGCGCCCGCTCCTCACGCCGGCGCCGCTCCTCGGCGCCGGTGAGGACCGAGTGCGGCGACCGGCTGGTGAACTGTGCCGGTTCCGCCCCGCCGTCGGGCTCGTAGGACTCCACCGCCCGCAGCATGTTGGTCACCGCGTCCCAGTCGGCCGTCGTCATCTCCTCGTCGGCCGGCCCCTCCAGGTGCAGCACCGGCACGATGACCGACGCCGTTTTATCCGGGTTGTCCCGGTCGAACCTCAGCGCCCGCCCGGCGATCTGCAGCAACTCGTGCTGCGCCCGGCGCGGCTCGATCAGGGCGACCGCGTCCACGGCGGGTACGTCGATGCCCTCGTTGAGGACGCGTACCGAGCAGACGACGACCAGGTCCACCTCGTTGCCATCCAGATCGGTGCCCGCCGCCAGCGCCTTGAGCACCCGCGCCCGCTCCCCGGCAGGGACGTCCTCGTGCAGCGCCACGGCGAACACCCGCAGCGGCGCCGTGGCGCCCTGATGGTGCAGCAGCCGCGACTGCTCCGGCATCGCCTCGGCCGCCGCCATCGCTCCGGCCACCGTACGGTGATAGGTCAGCAGCCTGCGGCACCCGTACTTCCCGGCGGCCCGCAGCGTCGCCCCAACCGCCGAGGCCAGCAGCTCGGCCTGCACCTCCTCATCGCCACGCCCCCGCTCCGCGACCAGCTCCCGCAGCCGCGCCTCGTCCACCTCCGCGACCACCACCTGGCTCCGGGCCAGCTTGCCTCGACGCTGCCCCTCGGACAGCCCCATCCTGTAGGCCACCGGCCCGTGCAACGTCTCCGACATCCGCACCCCCGGCGTGAGGACCCGCCGCCCGCGCGCATCCCGGCCCACCACCCCCATCAGACGCGGCGTCGCCGTCATCGCCAGCCGGTGCACCGCAGGCACCAGCCGGTTCGAATTGATCCGCCCCCACTGCTTCGACGTCTCCGCATGGTGCGCCTCGTCCGCCACCAGCAGATCCCAGACCGGCAGCGCCGCGACCCCGTCCCGCTCACCGCGCAGCCTGTGCGCCGCGATGACCGTCTCGATGCTCGCGTACGTCGTCAGCACCGTGTACGGCTCGCCGGCCGCCCGGAAGCCGTGCACGAGCTGCGCCAGCACCCGAGGACTCGTGGTCACCCGCACCCCCGCGTGCTCCATCCCCACAAGCCCCGCATCACGGTCCGCATAGACAGCCACCACCGGCCCACCACGCCCCGCCGCCCTGGCCGCCCAGAACGTCTGCTCCAGCAACCCGCGGGTAGGAACCGCGAACAACATCCCACCCTGCCGCGCCACCCGGTCACCGACCATGAACCCGATCCGGGTCTTCCCCAGCCCAGGCGCCAGATGGATCTGCGCGGCATACCGCTTGCGACGTGACCCGGGCCTGGGCGTGTACACCTGCAGGACTGCCTCGACCACCTCCGGCTGATGGTCGTACAGCCACGCCCAGTCATCACTCAGCGCTGCGCCCGGTCCGGGCAGGGCCGCGCTCACGGCCGGTCCGCGTCGGGCCGTCGTGACGGGGTCCGCTCGTTGCACATCATCGTTCCCTCCCCGGCCACCTTGACCGCTGGCCTGGGTCACGGCGACCAAGATCAGAGCCCGAGGGCCCGAGACTGTAGGGGTGGGTACCGAATTTACCGATCACCCGTGTCTTCAATTCTGTGACAAGGCTAGCGGGTCAGGGTAAGGTGGCACCACCAAGCCCGATCCGGTCCACCCGAACGAGACCGGCAGACACCCGTAACGCGGCAGCCCCGCCCCTCTCTGGCTAGCCACACCCTGAGGCCACGGAGTGGACTCAGGTATCAGACCTTAGCAACTGACCAGCCATCAGCCGTCGAACTTCCCTGTTTTCCTGCAGATTTGTACAGGCGTCCGGTGAAGGCAACACTGCCAGACCCAGGAATCCGCGGAGCGGATTCCGTCAGGCCGAATCGCGGAGCGATTCGTGCCGCAGCCAACGGAGTTGGCTGCAC
>NZ_JBHWUR010000213.1:0-3544 GCF_042737755.1 Streptomyces sp. NPDC059994 | reverse complement strand
CGCACCCGCACACGCTCAGCCACGAGCCCATTGTGAACGCCAACCACCACTCAGCAATAGCATGTTGGGGCAAACGTTGCCTGATGCGGCACTAGTCACCGGGATTGGTTGACGGCGCTCACAGAACTGTCGGCCGCGGGTGAGTTCACGCCGCGGCGGGTGGCTGGGTGACGTTTCAGGTCCGGTGGCGGGCGAGGCGGCGTCCCATGAGCATGGTCATCGACCACAGGACGGCGGCTTCGCTGCTTACGGGCCGGGTCTCGTAGTCCCGGCCCAGGCGCCGCGAGCGCATCAGCCAGCTCACCGTCCTCTCCACCACCCACCTGCGCGGAAGGACCACGTGACCGAGTTGGCGGGTGCGCTGTTGTATGGAGTTCGGGCCGCGCCCACGCTGGCGGGCATGACGGAACACACCCCGCCCCGGCACGCTGTGGACTCGGCCGACGTCGTCGTCATCTCTTTCCCCAAGCTCGGTCGCACCTGGCTGCGGGTGATGATGGCCAAGGTCATCTCGGCGCAGTGGGGTTTGCCGATGGAGCTGTGCGAGGACTTGCAGCTGACCGCGTTCTGCGAGGTCGAGCCGCGCGTTCCGCGGATCGCCTTCTGGCACGACGACCGGGTGCCCTGGCGTTCCCCCGAGGACCTGTCCCACGACAAGAGCAGGTACCGGGGCCGCAAGGTGGTCTTCCTCGCCAGGGATCTTCGGGACACGATCGTCTCGCACTACTTCCAGCGCAGTCGGCGTCCGGGCAACGCGGACGAAGGGGAGCTGGGCGACTTCCTGGTGGCCGACGAGGGCAGTCTGCGCACCTGCGTCGAGTTCTGGAACATCTGGCACGCGAGTCGGGAGGTCCCCGACGGGTCCTGCTGACCTCATACGAACGGCTCGCCGGGGACACGGCGGCGGAGCTGGCCCGCGTGGTGGAGTTCTGCGGCCTGCCCGTCTCCGCCGCCGGGACGCTGCGCGAAGTGGTGGAGTTCGGCAGCTTCGACCGGATGCGTGCCATGAGGTCACCGATGCCCTCCGCTCGGAGAAGCTGCGTCCCGGCAGTCTCGACGACCCCGAGTCGTACAAGACGCGGCGCGGGATCATCGGCGGCTACCGTGCTTGACCAGTCAGCAGATCGCCTGGGCGGACGGTCTCATCGCGGGGCGCCTGGCGTCTGAGTGGCAGCCGGTGACATGGCGGTCCGTGACCGTGCCGTGGACGCTCTCCAGGAGATGCACCTCGCTCGAGCCCTCGGGCGAGGTCACCACGACCGAGCCTGCCATGCCCAGAAACGAGGTCCGCCGCGGCAGGTCGATGACTGTCTGCGTCCCTGCGGCCATGTCCTTGAGGATCACACGGTGGTTCAAGTCCTGCCAGCTGCCCACTTCGATGGCCACGAGATCCGAGACCGCACCGCGCCGCTGCGTCTGCCCGCTGCCGGTGAAGCCCTGGCCGAGGGAGTTCGAGGTGCCGTCCGCGTACCGCGTCCACACACCTTCCCCGGACGGCAGCCGCGACAGGAAGCCGTCCGCCCCCGCGCTCAGCACCTCCGAACCCGGACCGATCTTCGCCACACGCTCCGCCACGGCCGCAACAGGCACAGCCGTCACCGGGTGCTGTCCCACGGTGTCGGCCGCGACGGCGGCGGACAGGGGTACGGCTCCCGCCGAAAGCCCCAGCGTCAGCGCACCGACGAGCAAAGGAAGCGGGACGTCACGGAATTTCACAGGGCACCTCAACAGGCATGGAAGCGGCACGGTGCTGCCGCAGCAACGCCTGGCTCCCCCCATGGCGTTTGCCGGACGTACCGCACAGCAGCCCCACAGACACCAGCAGGGCACCGCACCGACGTGCCCCAAGCGGTGGGTGCCCCGCGCGCCCGGCAAGGTGCGCATCACGAGCGACATCACGCGTCAACCGACGTCGCGCCGAGGCGAATCCGCTGGCTGTCTGGCCTTGTACGGTGGCGAGGCGCCGGCGGGGCCGCCCCGGCGGTCGCACGGGGCGCCGAGCGCTGGCGTTGTAGCCACCGATCAACCGTCTGGGGCATGACGTAATGGCTTGGCTGTTTCGATCACCGCCGGGCATAGTGGGCTCTCGCTCATGGCCGGTTCGGATCATTTCCGGCGAGGGCTGGCGCTGCTGCTGAGCGAGATACGCAGCGCAGCGGCAGAGCGGCCGCGCTGGGGGAGAACGGCCGCTGGGTGTCGGGCCTTTGAGCGCATCGGATACTGGGGAGGGGTTTGTGGAGATGGTGGCAGGCAGACGTCGAGCGTGGTTGGTGTGGGCGGGCGCGGGCATGGTGCTCGTGGCCGGGTGCGGTGGTCGCGGGCATGCGTCGCAGGCTGAGGCTGAGGGTGAGCGGGTGGGGGTGGCGGCGTACGCGAATGTGGAGGCGGTCCCCGAGCAGCTGGGCCTTGACGGCACGACGATCACCGTGGGGGATCCGAAGGCTGCGGTGACCGTTCATCTGATGGAGGATCCGCGCTGTCCGTCCTGTGAGCAGTTCGAGCGCACTGGTGGTGGGCCGGTGCTGGCGGCGGCAGTGGTACGCCGGGAGGTGCGGGCGCAGTACACGATGGCGTCGTTCCTGGATGATCGGCTCGGTGGCGACGGTTCGAAGCGGGCAGTCAACGCTCTGCGGGCGGCGTTGGAGGCGGGGAAGTTCACCGAGTTCCACGCCGTGCTGTACAGCAATCAGCCTCCGGAGGAGTCGGACGGTTTCACCACCGCGCGGCTGCTCGAACTCGCCGCCCGGGTGCCGGGGTTGCGCAGCCCCGCCTTCGACAGCGCCGTGAAGACGATGAAGTACCGGGCCTTCGTTAAGGCCTCGGAGGAGGATTACGAGGTGAAGGGGACCGAGGAGGGGGTTGGGCCGGGTACACCCAGCGCCGAGATCGACAGCTACCCCCTCCCCTCCAACGCCGTCCTCTACGACGCGGAGGCCTTCACCGAGCTCTTGCGTGCCTCCCGAGGCGAACAAGTCTCCTGACGCCGCCGAACGGGCCGCGCCAGCCCGCTTGGGCGCCGTACACCGGGCTCTCCACGGTCTCTGCTGTCAGGCGTGGTAATGCAGGCGGGTTCGGAGAGCGGCCTGGGGAAACAGATCTGCGGCGACGCCGAAACCCCGCCCCAGGCCGACTCGCCATGTGCAAACCCCGCCTTCCTCGGAGTGTGGGGGCGGAGCGTTGCGACACGGGCGCGCACGACGTCGCGGCCGGAGGTGCCCGTCGAGCACATTTCGGGCGGGCGGGGCGTGCCGGTGAGGCTGCCGGTCGCCCACGCTGACTGTGGAGCGGGGCAGTCGCCACCGGAGAACGGTGGGCCGGGACCTTTGCCACGACCTGCCTCTCCCCACTGCGTACCTGCTGACCCTGGTCGGGGCTAGGGCCTGTGTGATGTCGTGATCAGTTCCTGGGTTCTACCCTCTTCGTGGGGTGGAACCCGGTATGACTGTGGTCGTGACGCGCAGGCAACTCACCAATGCTCAGTGGAAGTTCATCGAGCCGTACCTGCCGATCGGTAGGTACGGCCCGTACCCGGAGCGGTTGCGGG
>NZ_JBHWUR010000212.1:0-3561 GCF_042737755.1 Streptomyces sp. NPDC059994 | reverse complement strand
GCGGCGGCGGCTTCGTCCAGGGCGCGGGTGCGGCGGACGGCAGCTCGTTCGTGCAGGCGGTGCAGCTGGATGCCGGTGAGGTCCGCGAGCGGCCGTACGGGATGGGTGCGGAGGGCGCGGGCGGTCTTGTCCGCGCAGCGCTGGAGGTAGCGGTCGATGCGCCAGGCCAGCACGACGGCTGGGTCCTCGGCGTCGGCCAGGGAGCGCTGCGGGCGCACCGAGTTGATGAGACGGGCCGCGTCCCAGCCGCCCGCGGCGGCTTTGCGTAGCGTGCGGGCCAGGACGGGCCAGCCCTCGGCCTTGGTGAACAGCACGGCCGCGGGGCCGACCGCCTGGTGCACAGCTTCGGCGAGTACCTGCTCCCACGCGCGGCGAGCCACATCGGCGAACTCTTCGGCCAGCCGTGCGGGGGCGGTGGCGGCTTCCTGCAGGGTGCGCAGCGTCTCGGTCGCCGAGCGCGACGCCCGCGAGTTCCCGGCGATCTTCTGTACGGTCGCGGCGAGCGGGATACCGGACTCGCAGGTCACGTAGAGGCGGTTGGTGCGTGCTCCCCGGGTGAGCTGGACGTAGGCGCTTTCCCGGCTGGTGCGGGCGGTGGCCAGGCCGTGGCTGGTGTCCACGGTGATGCCCTGGGCGCGGTGGACGGTGGCGCTGTAGCCGAGGTCGACGCCGGTGTCGACGTAGGTGGCGGGCAGGCGTACCCGGCCGGCGTGTTCTGCGTGGGCGACGACCAGGCCGCCGTCCTCGCACAGGGCGACGACGGTCCACACGTCACCGTTCTTGACGAAGTCGCGGGCGCCGCGGGTCAGGAGGTGGCGGGCGTTGTCGCGGGTGACGACACGGTCACCGACATGGGCGCGCAGCCCGTCGCGCAGCGGACGGCCGTGGCGGGTGTCCAGGCGGCCCAAGGCGGCGAGCCAGGCCTGGGCCCGCTGGTTGAGGGCGGTGACGGTGCCGGCGTCTTCGGCGGTCATCAAGGAGCTGCGGTGGCGGGTGATGTCGTGCTGCCAGGCGGCGAAGACCGCGTGCAGCATCGCCTCCTCGTCCCCGCCCAGCAGCCGGTGGTGGTCCAGGTGCCAGGCGAAGGCGTCCTCGGCGGGTCCGTCGCGCAGCGCGAGGGTCGCGGCGGCTTCCCCATCGGTGGTGAAGCGGTGCAGGGCGGTGAGTTCGGCGGCCCCGGCCTCGCGGGCGATGAGCCGCAGGGCGCCGCCCGCCTCGACGGCGGCCAGCTGCGCCGGGTCCCCCAGAAGCCGCACATGGGCGCCGGCGGCTTTGGCGTCGTCCAGGACGCGCCGCAGCAGGACGGTGCCCGCCATCCCGGCTTCATCGGCGACCACCACATCCCCGGGGCGCAACCGGTAGGCGGCCGGGACCGGTTCGCCGCGGGCCGCCTTGTCCCGCATGATCATCCAGCCGTGCAGGGTATGCGCCGCATCCAGGTGCGCGGAGAGCACCTTCGCGGCCCGGGAGGACGGTGCCAGGGCGATGAGGCGGCCACCGGAGGCGGCCACCGCCGCCCCGACGACCTTGAGCGCGGTGGTCTTGCCCGATCCGGCCGGGCCGATCCCCGCGCCCACAAGGCGCTCCCCGCAGGCGAACGCCCGCGCCAGCGCCCGCTGCCCCGCATCCAACGGGATCGCGGAATGCTCATCGTGCAGGGCCGCGACCGCATCGAACACCGCACCGCTCACCGGAGGGATCACCGGGGTGCGAGCCGCGCTCAGCAGGGCGTCCTCGGCGGCCAGCACCGCGGGCGTGGTGTAGGTGCGGGTGTGGCGCGGGCGGTAGACGCTGGTGCCGTCAGGGCGCAGCAAGTCGGGGTGGGGGGTGTGGAATTCGGGCGGGGTCAAATCCAGGCACAGGCCCATGGCGTGCTCGGTGAGCTCCCGGACCAGCGTGGAGGGGGCGAGGGTTCCGGCGCACAGGCGGGCCATATGCCGCTCGGCCTCGGCTGCCACATGGCGCCGGGCGAACACCGCGCGGTGCTCGGCCACGGTCGCGATGACGGCGGCGGCCTCGCGCTCCACATCCAGCACGCCGGGGTCGACGGTCGCGGCATGTTCGCGGGCCCGCTCCAGGAGGTGGTCGACCGCGTCCGCGCCCACCAGGTCAACAGCCATCTCCCGCCACCGGCCGCGCAGCACCTCCAGCGGCCGGACCTGCTTGTGGGCGGGCCGGGTCTCGCGGGCGGCGCGGGCCAGCAGCGTCATGCGCTGCGCCTGGCTCACGCTGCGGCCCCACCGCAGCTCGTAGTCGGCGACCAGCTCCTCCAGGCGGGCGCGGATGTCCGTATCGCGTGAGGACATGCCGCGTACCAGCCCGGCGGGCAGGCCGGCGATTTCCAGCACCGGCCTCCTGCCGGGCGTCGGCCACACCTGGGTGGTGGCAAGGCCGAGGCGGTGGCAGACCTCCTCCATGACGCGGCGGTTGTAGTGCTCGGAGGCGGTGACGATCTGGCGGAAGAGCAGGCGGCCGTCGATGCTGCGCCACTTCCCGTCCCTGCCCTGGATTTTGTTGGCGACGACGACGTGGTCGTGGAGCAGCGGGAGGCCGTGGCGGTTGTCGAAGTGCCGGTAGCGCACGGCGATCAGCGCCGCGCGGGCGTCCTCCTGCGCCAGACTTCCCGCCCCGGTCCGCACCGCGAGCGCGTTGTCCTCCAGCCAGGTCAGCGTCTCGGTGATCGCCTGCTCGTGCGCCGCCTCGATCTCCAGGCGGCTCTCCTCATCGGCCAAAGCCCACAGGACACTCACCGACTTGCTGCGGAAGACCAGGTCGTAGCCCGCCACCGGATGGCGCTCCTGGTGGTGTTGGGCGGCGGCGAGGTAGCGGGCGAGCTCGCGGCCGTCGGCCGGGCCGCGCCCGTGGTCCTCGCGAAAGGCCCTGGCCGCAACGCGCATCCGGATCCGGGTGCGCTCCGTGTTGTCGAGCATGTGCGGTCCGGCGAGCTGCTGGGCTGTCTCGATCGCCTCCTCGATACGGCGCTGAAGCGGGCCGGGCCCGCCGCTGTACTGGGCGAAGGCGTAGCCGAGGCGGACCTGGCGCACGGCTTGGGCTGCGGAGGCCCCGCCGGCGAGGGCCTGGGTGGCCAGGCGGTGCGCGTCAGGGTGCAGGCCCAGGCCGAACAGGGCACGCACCTGCTCCTCCTGGGCGGGCCCGGACATGCCCAGAGCGGGCGCCGCCCGGCCCATCCACACCCCCGGCGGCAACCCGGTACGGGCCTGCGCCTGCCCCAACCCCTCGCCCCGCGGGCGCGGCTGATCGCCGCTGGAGACCGTGCGCTGGTAATAGCGATAGCCCCAGCCGGCGCTCACCTTGCACACGTCGACACCCATCAGGGCAGCCACCATCCGCCGCACCGCCCCAGCACACAGCCGCCCGGCCGCCGCTGACCGGCCCTCTTCCCGCCCGGCGGGAACAAGCAAAGAACTCTCCCGCCCGGCGGGAACCGGAGCACGGCGCCGGCAAGGCCCGCACAGAGCAAGAGCTTTCGCTGAAGTGACGGCTCGACCGAAGGTCGATCCCGCTGTCCTCAGGGGTGCTCACCGAGCACCCCTGAGGACC
>NZ_JBHWUR010000211.1:0-3624 GCF_042737755.1 Streptomyces sp. NPDC059994 | reverse complement strand
CCGCACGCGTGCCCCGGTCGAACGCGGCATCGCCCACCTCAAGACCTGGCACATCTTCCGTCACTCCCGATGCAGCCCCAATCGAATGACGTCAACTGCTCAAGCCGTGCTCACCCTGGAGCGCCAACGCTGAAAACGCTCAGTGAAGACCCCGCGCAGCTGCACGCGTCGTTGTCGGAACTGATCCCGGAAATCGAGCTCCGCGAGAAGCGCATCACCAAGCTGCTCGACCAACTCACCGAGGACCAGCTCCTCTTGGTGCAACAGTGCGCGGCCCTCACCAAGACCATCGTGGCGATGCTGCACCAGGTCGCCCGGCACTCCAAGCTCCCTGCCGGACTGGGCGCCTGGTCGGGCAAGCCCTTCCTCACGCTCAGACTCGCCGACTGGGGCAGCGAGGAGACCCTCACCCACCGCATATCCGCCTGTGTTGACATCTTGGTCGCCGACGTCGCTGCCAAGCACTCCAGCAGCGCCAATGTCCTTCCTCCCGCGCTCGACTTGGCTAAACGCCTGGTGCTCGCCGCCCTGGGCGGCAGCGGAAGCATCACCGCCAAGGTGCTCAAGCCCCACCCAGTGCCGGTCATGGACCCCGTCGACGTCACGCAGATCAAGAAGTTCTCCGGCGGTGAACTCCTGACCGTGTCCGTGCTGTTGTACTGCTGCCTGGCGCAGGTGCGTGCTGCCAACCGCAACAGCGGGCTTCCCGGCGGCGTCGGCACCCTGCTGCTGGACAACCCGATGGGCAAGTCCAACTACGTGCCGTTCATCGATCTCCAGCGAACGGTTGCCGCCACTCATGGCGTCCAGCTCATCTACACCACGGGTGTGGAAGACCTCGACGCTGTCGGCCGCTTCCCCCTCATCCTGCGCCTGCGCAACAACGCGCACGACGCCCGCAGCGGCCACCGCCTCGTCCAGCTGACCGAACGCTACGGGGATGCGGTCAGCGCCGGCGTCACCGATGCCCGCTCCGACGGAATCCGTGCCGCACGGCTGTACCGGTTCCCACTCGCCGAGTCCGACAACGACCAGCCGGACGATTCCGCGGAAGCTGACGACCGGGATGGGGAAGACGGGGCATGACCACACCACGCACGCTCGACAAGATCCTGCTGGACCGGCTGAACGCGCACCCGCGGAAACGGATCCCCTTCGACAACCTGGCCGCCGCCGCGTACACCTCGAACCCGGCACTCCTCACCGCGCCCGAACGGCGTCAGCTCCTTGCCGACGCTCTCGCTGTTCTCCGGGACACCGGCGCCCTCAAGCTGCCCGTCACCCGGAAGTTCTGGGACCATACGGCGCTTCCGCCCCTGCCCCAATGGGCCGAGCGCATTGACCCGCCCCGTCCAGCCGTCAGCCGACCCCCTACCCGATCTTGGGTAGCAGAACTGTCGTTCCTCGACGGCCTCCGACTTAGCCCGCACGACCATCACCTCTTCACCCGCCTCAACGGCTTCCTCCTCGCCGACGGAGCCAGCAGCGAACTGGTACCGCTACGCGACCGTGCCTTCGAGCTGTTCGGCGACGAGAAACACCTCGACGGCATTCACGACTCGAAATGGGTGCTCGGCGGCTTCCTGAGCATCAAGGACCACCTACGGGCCTACCTCACCCCGGAGCCCCTGAACATCATCGAGCTCGGGCCGGCGCCCTGGCTTCTGATCGTCGAGAACACAGCCGCCTTCGACAACCTCCGCCGCATTCTGCGAAATTGGACCCACCCCAACGAAGTGGGTTGGCTCGCTTTCGGCGACGGCGACCGCATCGCCTCCAGCATCACCACGCTCCCGGACCGCCTCGCCGAAACAGGCCAGGAACTCACGGAGATCCTGTACTACGGAGACCTCGATTACGACGGTCTCCATTGCGTGATCCTCGCCAGCCAGCGATCAGTGTCGGTCGGCCTCCCCCCGCTCACCCCAGCAGGCGGGCTCTACGCAGCACTCCTCAAATGCGCACGCCGAAAGACCGCTGTAGTCACTCCCGAAGCCGCCCACAACATCAGTAGCTGGCTGCCCTCACCACTCGCCAGCAACGCAATCGACGTACTTACCAACGGAACCGCTGTCCGCCAGGAAGCCCTACCGCTCACCGCACTACGGAAAGTTCTCACACCAACCAATGGCGACTTGCGGCAACAACTCGCCACTGCCCCCGGCGACGCGGGCCCGCCATACAACTAGGCTCCGCGCGCTCATCAGACGTACCTCAACTGCTGCCAGATAGCGTGCCCATTCGGCACGCGAGGGACGGCAACGTAGCCGACGGTCCCCGGATACCGAAGCCGCAGCTCCTCAAAGCCCGTCAGCTCGCCTGAAGCTCCTGCACCACCTGCTCCGCCGTCTTCCGCGCGGGGATAAAGCGGGGGTCCTCGGGATCAGCATAGGGACCAAGGATCTTCGCGGCGACGAACAGCATCATCAGCTTGCCGTCCCGGCTCGCCAGATCACTGCACTGCTCTCTGCGGACGCGGTCGGCCAGAGCCGGGACGGCAAGCGAGGCTCCCCACAGATTTGCCGCATCCAGGCCGCGCGGAGCCATGCCCCAGTCCTCCCAGTCGAACACGCAGAACACCGGAGCCGTCACATTCGCCCAGTTGAGATCCGCATGGGCCGGACGCCAATCGGCCACCGCCGTATCGACGCCGGGGAAGACACTGTGGATCGTTCCCGTGACCAGTTCCTGCGTGAGGGTCTCGGTATCCGGTGTCGCGATCCGGTTCGTGCGCTGTGCGGCAAGGGCCTCCAGTGAAGCATTCAGCGAAGCCCACCACTCCTCGGCCAGTCTCGGGTCCTCTGCCACCACGGCGCTCCCCACTGGGGCACCCGGCAGCAGTCCTGTCTCGTCCGCCCGCCACATCACCGGCTCCACCTCGTCCCGCCACGCAACACCGGCGAACCAGCCTGGCTTGGCGATCCCGCGCAGGGCCTCCGCGGACGCAGTGCCGTCCCCGCCCTGAACCCCGATCCGGTCGAGCCCACGCCAATCGATGCGCACCCACGTACGGCGGTCCGTACGCGCCCCCACCGACCGGCGCTTACGCACCACAGTCTCGCGATCAAGGCGCACCCCCAGCATCCGCTCCACACTGTCCAGTACGGCTTCCATAGGCTCTTTACGCAGATCCACCGAACGCAGCGTCATACACCAGAACGTACCAAGCCCCAGCCACAGCAGTCCGACCCATCAGAGCGGCTTGGCACCGGCCCCACGGCGGATTTACGGGGCGTACGGGCCCCAGCTCAGTACGGCGAGTGGCTCCTGCGCAGAGCCGCTTGTCGCCGCCGGCTTGGCGAACCCGAGTAAAGCGGCACCCACGACACACACCCCGCGCCAGTGGATGGCTCGTCAGCGGTGGGTTCTTCCTCGGGCGTGAGGGGGCGACCCGGTGCAGCTCTGCGATCAGCTGGTCACGCACCAGACGAGGCCCAAGATCACGATGAAGGTGCAGAGCCGCAAGGTGCCCTGCCAGGTGGCGAGCGACTCTCGCACCAGCTGAACCATCGCCCTCATAGGGGTCACCACTAAGGGCTGTCCCGTAACTGCTGGTCACAGGTGAGATGATCTTACTGTGGCTGGTGTGATCACGGCGTCGGAGCCGTCCTGGATAGCCCCGTT
>NZ_JBHWUR010000210.1:0-3827 GCF_042737755.1 Streptomyces sp. NPDC059994 | reverse complement strand
GGACCTGGCGCCATCTCATCGTGGCGGTGCGCTCGCCCCGGCGGATCTTCGCGGCGAAGGCGCTGGCCGGCCTCAGCGTCATCCTGGCGCTCGTGGTGGGCCTGGCCTGTTCCAGTACGGTCGGCGGGCTCGCGGCGGTCGGCAACCATCCACTCGTCGGCCTCGACGGGCACGCGTTGGCACCGTCGGACGCCGCTTGGAAGGTCGTGCTCGCCTGGGTCTGTGTGCTGGCCCCGACGCTGGCCCTCGCCGCGATCGGGCTGCTCGGCTCCGTCACCCTGGGACGCTCGCCGATGGGACTGCTGCTGCCGGTTCTCGTCGCGCTGGCGATGCAGCTCGCTCAGATCCTGCCGCTGCCCGTAGCCGTACGCCTGGCCCTGCCCGGTTACGCGTTCATCGTCTGGAACGGTCTGTTCACCAGCCCCGCGCAGGGCGGTCCGCTCCTGATCGGCGTCGTGGTGAGTCTGCTGTGGGCCGTGACCGCCACCGCGCTGGCCTACCTCCTGTTCCTACGCCGCGACTTCACCAACCCGGCGCACGACGGCCTCGGGCGTCGCGGGCTCACCATCGCGGTGCTGCCGTTCGCCGGGCTGCTCGCCGGGACGGTGGCCGTCGTCGCGGCGGCGACGACGGCCGGCGGCTCCGGCATCGAGCAGGAGAAGGTGCAGCGCTCGCTCGCCACGGAATTCGCCCACCTCTACCGCACGCAGACCGAGCAGCTCAACCGGCCCGCCGTCACCGAGGCGCGGCTGAAGGCCACGGCGGCGTGCACCAAGGGCAACGTCAGGACCGGCGCCCATGGGCCGGGCAACGACTGGCGCTGCGTCGTCTCCTGGCACCTCCCCGGTGTCGAGGCCACCGGACAAGCCGTGTACCAGCTCGATGTCGGCGCGGACGGGCGGTTCGTGGCCGACGGCGACGGGCCGAAGGAAGTGAACGGCTACTTCCTGGTGCGGACCGCCACTGGGGACGCGCCGAACCCGCTCTGGCAGTTCGACGGCAATGTCGAGCTGCTCTCCGCCACCCCGAAGGGATGACTCCATGCAGGTCACACGTCGCCGTCGGAGTGCCGAGGAGAGGCGCTCCGGCTCTGTCGGCAGGCGTATCGGCAGACGCCCCGGCCGGCGAACCCCCCTGGCGACGGCCGGCGTCGCCGCCGTCGCCCTCGCTCTGGCCGGCACCGCCTCCGCCCAGACCGACCAGTTCGGCACGGCCCAGGTAGGCCAGGTCACCCAGCAGGGCCAGGTCATCTCCAGCGACCAGTTCATCGCCCCGTTCGGTGCCCGCTTCGTCATCGACAACGGCAAGATCATGTCGTCCACGGTCAGCCCGGACGGCACCCACTTCGCGGCCTCGCTCGCCGACGGGGGGCTGGCGCTGGACATCGTGAACCTGCGGAGGGGGAAGCTGCAGCAGCGCATCGGCAACTCCGCATCGGCCGACCTGCGCATCAGCGGCAACGACGTGGGCCAGGAAGGCCCGGCGTACTCGCCCGACGGCAAGCAGCTGTGGCTGGGCCAGAGCGACGGCTACACCAAGTTCACCGTCAACGCGGACGGCAGCCTCGCCAGCCCCGTGGCCGTCAAGATCCCTGCGGACGGCCCCAAGCACGCGCTGGTGGGCGCGGCGGCGTTCTCGCCCGACAGCTCCACCGTGTACGCGGCGGTCAACGGCCAGAACCGGGTGGTGGCCATCAACGCGGCGACCGGGGCGGTCCAGCAGAGCTGGGCCGTGGGCAACGCCCCGCGCGGCATGGCCTTGGTCGGCTCCAAGCTGTACGTCAGCAACGAGGGCGGCCGCCCGGCGCGGCCCGGCGACACCACGGTCAACTCCTACAACACCCAGGTGCCCGCAGACCCGGTGACCGCGGCGACCACCACCGGCACGGTCAGCGTCATCGACGTGGCGAACCCGAGTGCCGCCGTCGCGAGCATCGACGTCGGTCTGCACCCGACCGCCGTGTACGCCAAGAAGGGCGCGGTGTTCGTCACCAACACCGCAACCAACGACGTCTCGGTCATCGACCCGGCGAAGGACAAGGTCGTCCAGACGATCTCCACCAGGCCGTGGCCGGAGGCGTCCGTGGGCTACGAGCCCAACGCGGTGACGTTCTCCCGCGACGGCCGCCTGCTGGTGACGCTCGGCCGGGCCAACGCCGTCGCCGTCTACCGCTACACCACCCCGCAGGAGCCGGTCAGCTATGTGGGCCTGCTCCCCACGGACTACTTCCCCGCGGAGATCACCACCGTCGGCAACGAGGTGCTGGTCTCCAACAGCCGTGGCATCGACGCGCGCCGCCCTTCCAGCAGCGCCGGACACGGCACCCACGACACGACATCGAGCCTTCAGCGGTTCCTCCTGCCCAAGGACGGCATCATCAAGGCCCAGACGGCCAAGGTCTTCGAGCAGAACGGCTGGACGCCCGGCTCGGTCACGCACGGCCAGGGCAACGCGCAGCCGGTGCCCGTTCCCGTACGGCTCGGCGACCCGTCGACGATCAAGCACGTCTTCCTGATCGTCAAGGAGAACCGGACCTACGACCAGGTCTACGGGGACCTGCCGCAGGGCAACGGCGCCCCGGCGCTGGCCGAGTTCGGCGAGAACGTGACCCCCAACCAGCATGCGCTGGCCAAGCAGTTCGGGCTCTACGACAACACGTACGATATCGGTACGAACTCGGCCGAGGGGCACAACTGGCTGATGCAGGCCGACAACCCGGAGTACACCGAGTCCATGGCCGGTGAGTACGCGCGCAGCTACGACACCGAGGACGACGCCCTCGGCCACCAGCGGACCGGTTTCCTGTGGACCGGCGCCCAGGCCGCCGGACAGTCCGTACGGGACTTCGGCGAGTTCCAGCAGTTCCTGGCCAAGCCGGCGGGCGCGAGCTGGCAGAACCTGTACTGCGACACCAAGAACATGCGCTCGACCGGACAGGACACCGCCTACCCCCTGGTCTCGTCCTCGCCGATCCCCTCGCTCAACGACGTGTCGGTGCACGGCTTCGCGAAGTTCGACACCAGCGTGCCGGACATCTACCGGTACGAGATCTGGAAGCGTGACTTCGAGAAGAACGGGCCGGCGAACCTGAACATGTTCTGGCTCTCCAGCGACCACACCGGCGGGCCGCCGAACGCGGCCGCCCAGGTCGCCGACAACGACCTCGCCACCGGCCGGCTCGTCGACACGGTCTCGCACAGCCCGTACTGGAAGGACTCCGCGATCTTCGTGGTCGAGGACGACTCCCAGGCCGGCCTGGACCACGTCGACGGACACCGTGCCCCGATCCAGATCATCAGCCCCTGGGCCAAGCACGGCGTCGTCGACAGCCACTACTACTCGCAGATCACGATGATCCGCACCATCGAGCAGATCCTCGGGATCCACCCGATGAACCAGAAGGACAGCGCGGCCAGCCCGATGGCCGCGGCGTTCACCGCCACGCCGGACCTCACCCCGTTCAGCGCGCTGCCCAACCGCACCTCGCTGACGGCGGGTCTGACGGTCCCGCCCACCTGCGGCGAGGACGCCCCAGCGCCGCAGAACCCCGCCGCGGCGGCCGTCCCGACGGCGAAGGTGCCCGCGGACATGCACGAGCTCGCGGCGCAATGGGAGACCTGGAAGTCGCACCAGCGGCTCACCGGGCCCGACGCCGAGCCCGACTTCGCCAACCCCGCGCAGATGAACCACTTCACCTGGTACCAGACGCACGCGTGGGCGAAGCCGTATCCCGGCGAGAAGAAGATCTACGCGCCCGAGGACGTGCCGGGCGCCTACATCCCGTCAGCCGATCGCGACTGACACAGTGAAATGCAGACACAGGGCCC
>NZ_JBHWUR010000209.1:0-4140 GCF_042737755.1 Streptomyces sp. NPDC059994 | reverse complement strand
GTGCCTTTGCGGGTCGCGGTGATGGGGTGTGTGGTGAACGGGCCGGGTGAGGCGCGTGAGGCGGATCTGGGTGTGGCCTCGGGCAATGGCAAGGGGCAGATCTTCGTCAAGGGTGAGGTGATCAAGACGGTTCCCGAGTCGAAGATCGTCGAGACGCTGATCGAAGAGGCGATGAAGATCGCGGAGCAGATGGAGCGGGCTGGGGTGACGTCGGGAGAGCCGCAGGTGTCTGTGGCGGGTTGAGCCCCCCACCCCGCCCCTTCCCTAAACCCTCCGGGGGTGGGGGTGGGCTGAGGTGGGTCTCCCGGGGGCTGCAGCCCCCGGACCCCGGGCGGGGGCTGCACCCCCTGCGCCCCCCTTGCGGGGCCTGGGTGCACCCCGGGGGCGGGGCCTGCACCCCCTGCACCCCGCTCGCGGGGCTGCGCCCCCGCCTCCGCTGGGGCTCCGCCCCCGCCCCCGCTTCGGGGCTCCGCCCCCGCCCCCGCTCCTCAAACGCCGGAGGGGCTGGAGGTGCCCTTAGGGGCTCGGGGAACTGCGAGACCAGCCCCCACCGGCCCGCAGACGAACACCGGGCCAAGACGCGGCGCGGGAACTGCGAGACCAGCCCCACCGGCCCGCAGACGAACCGCACCCCCCCGGTCCGCGGCCCGCACGCGAAGCACCGCATCCCCCCCCCCGGCAGGGAAGGGCAGGGCGGCGCCCGGGTCCTCCCGGCGGGTACAGTGCGGAGATCAGCAGACCGTATGGTGAGGCCCCACGTGTTGACGCAGACCACCACCCGGGTCCTCGAACCCGGTGACCTCGGCGCGGCGCTCGCCGTCCTGGAGAGCGATCCGGTCGCCAACGCCTTCGTGGCCTCGCGAGTGCAGGTCGCGGGCCTCGACCCGTGGCGGCTCGGCGGCGAGATGTGGGGCTGGTACGCCGGCGGCAAGCTGCGCTCGCTCTGCTACTCCGGTGCCAACCTCGTCCCCATCTGTGCCACCCCCGAAGCCATCCGCGCCTTCGCGGACCGGGCCCGTCGCACCGGCCGCCGCTGCTCCTCCATCGTCGGCCCGGCCGACCCGACCGCCCTGCTCTGGAAGCTCCTGGAGCCGCAGTGGGGGCCGGCCCGGGACGTCCGCCCGAACCAGCCGCTGATGGTCACCGACCGGATGCCCGACGACATGGTCCCCGACCCGTACGTCCGCCGGATCCGCAAGGACGAGATGGACGTGATCATGCCCGCGTGCGTGGCCATGTTCACCGAGGAGGTCGGCGTCTCCCCGATGGCGGGCGACGGCGGGCTGCTCTACCAGGCGCGCGTCGCCGAACTCGTCGGCTCCGGGCGCTCGTTCGCCCGCGTCGAGGACGGCAAGGTCGTCTTCAAGGCCGAGATCGGCGCGGCCACCTCGCGCGCGTGTCAGATCCAGGGCGTCTGGGTCGCCCCCGAGTACCGGGGCCGGGGCGTGTCCGTCACCGGCATGGCCGCCGTGCTGCGCTACGCCCTCGCAGACGTGGCCCCCGTCGTCAGCCTCTACGTGAACGACTTCAACACGGCGGCACGTGCCTGCTACCGCCGGGTCGGCTTCCGTGAGACGGGGGCTTTCATGAGCGTGCTCTTCTGACAGTAGGGTGCGGCCATGGCACCTTCCTTTGGGGCCGGTCCCCAGACCCCCGAGGTGACGGTCGGACCGCTCGACCTCGCCGCCCGCGTGGACGAGGCCCTGGCCGTGCAGGCGGTCGCCTTCGGGCTCAGCCCGGAAGAGGTCGGCGTGCGCCGCCACATCGTGCTGCGCCACCTCGCCTCTCCCGGCGCGCGCGCCCTGGGCGCCACCACCCCCGGCGGACGGCTCGTCGGCTTCGTGTACGGGATGCCCAACGACCGGGTGCACTGGTGGTCCACGGTCGTCGAACCGTATCTGCGCCACAACGGCACCGACGCCTGGCTCGACGACTCCTTCGTGATCACCGAGCTCCATGTCCACCCGTCCCACCAGGGCCGGGGCGTCGGCCGCGAGCTCATCACCCGGATCACCGACAGCGCGGCCGAGCCGAGGTCGATCCTCTCCGCGATCGACACGGAGAGCCCGGCGCGGGCGCTGTACCGGGCGCTGGGGTATCTGGACCTCGCGGGGCAGGTCCACTTCCCGAGCTCGCCGAGGCCTTACGCGGTCATGGGAGCGCATTTGCCTTTGCGGCGGGCCTGAGGGGCTTCCAGCCGGGGGTCCGGGGGTTGTCCCCCGGGAAGACACAGCCTGAGCGCGCCGAGGCCGTACGCGGTGATGGGCGCGCACCTGCCGCTGCGGCGACCGTAAACCGATTTCCACGCGCGCGTGGCGCGCGGATAACCTCCTGACACCACCCGTGTACGTACAGGAGAGAACCCCATGGCAGCCGCCCAGGTCCAGCGCATGTCCCGTCTGATGGTCAAGACATTGCGCGACGACCCGGCGGACGCGGAGACGCTCAGCCACAAGCTGCTGGTCCGCGCCGGATACGTACGGCGCAACGCGGCCGGAATCTGGACCTGGCTGCCGCTCGGCAAGAAGGTCCTCGACAACATCTCCCACATCGTCCGTGAGGAGATGGACGCCATCGGCGCCCAGGAGGTGCTGCTCCCGGCCCTGCTGCCCAAGGAGGCGTACGAGGCGAGCGGGCGCTGGGAGGAGTACGGTGACCTGCTGTTCCGGCTCAAGGACCGCAAGGGCGCGGACTATCTGCTCGGGCCCACCCACGAGGAGATCTTCACCCAGACCGTCAAGGACCAGTGCACGTCCTACAAGGACCTGCCGGTGATGCTCTACCAGATCCAGACCAAGTACCGGGACGAGGCGCGGCCCCGGTCGGGCGTGCTGCGCGGGCGCGAGTTCCAGATGAAGGACTCGTACTCGTTCGACACGACGGACGAGGGCCTGGCCGAGTCGTACGCGCTGCACCGCGAGGCGTACCGGAAGATCTTCGCCCGGCTCGGGCTCGACTACCGGATCGTCTCGGCGGTGTCGGGGGCGATGGGCGGCTCGGCTTCGGAGGAGTTCCTGGCTCCGGCCGCCGCCGGTGAGGACACCTTCGTGGACTGCCCGGCGTGCGAGTACGCGGCGAACACGGAAGCGGTGACCTTCGTGGCCGCGCCCGTGGACGCCTCCGGCGTCGGACCGGTGGAGGCGCTGGACACGCCGGACACCCCCACGATCGAGTCCCTGGCGGCCCACCTGGGCGTCCCGGCCTCCGCCACCCTCAAGAACCTCCTGGTCAAGGTGGACGGCGAGATCGTGGCGGTCGGGGTCCCCGGCGACCGCGAGGTGGACCTGGGCAAGCTGGGCGAGCACCTGGCTCCGGCGGTCGTCGAACTGGTCACCGCCGAGGACTTCGCGGACCGGCCCGATCTCGTACGCGGATACGTCGGCCCGCAGGGCCTGGACAAGGTCCGCTACATCGCCGACCCCCGGGTGGCGCCGGGCACGGCGTGGGTGACGGGCGCGAACCGGCCGGACACGCATGCGCGCAACGTGGTGTGCGGGCGGGACTTCGACGTCGACGACTACCTCGACGTGGTCGTCGTCGAGGAGGGCGACCCGTGCCCCGCGTGCGGCGCGGGCCTCCGTCTCGACCGGGCGATCGAGATCGGGCACATCTTCCAGTTGGGGCGGAAGTACGCGGACACGTTCCAGCTCGATGTCCTTGGGCAGCAGGGCAAGCCGGTGCGGGTGACCATGGGCTCGTACGGGATCGGCGTCTCGCGGGCCGTGGCCGCGCTGGCCGAGCAGACGGCCGACTCGCAGGGGCTGTGCTGGCCGGCGGAGGTCGCGCCGGCGGACGTCCACGTCGTCGCGGCGGGCAAGGCGCTCCAGACGGAGGTGGCGCTTGACGCGGCCTCGCAGCTGGCCGCGGCGGGGCTGCGGGTGCTGGTGGACGACCGGGCGGGGGTGTCGCCCGGGGTCAAGTTCACGGACGCGGAGCTGTTGGGCGTGCCGAAGATTCTGGTGGCGGGGCGGCGGGCCGGGGAGGGTGTCCTGGAGCTGAAGGACCGGCGTACGGGGGAGCGGGAGGAGCTTCCGCTGGCGGAGGCGGTCGCGCGCCTGCGCAAGTAGCCGGGTTTGAGCCCCTCCCCGCCCCTTCCCTAAACCCTCCGGGGGTGGGGGAGGGGTTGGGGTGGGTTTCCCG
>NZ_JBHWUR010000208.1:0-4141 GCF_042737755.1 Streptomyces sp. NPDC059994 | reverse complement strand
AAACCCCACAACCCGCAAACCGCGTTTGGATATTGTCTCGTGGGCTCGGATTTGTTTATAAGAGACCGGCCCCGGGTCGCGATCGCGACCGGGGGCGGCTCACTGCGCGCAAAACGATGCGGGTGTTACAGGACGCACTCCGCCTCGGCGTACCGCTCGGCCGGGACGGTCTTGAGCGTCGCCGTCGCCTCGGCGAGCGGGACCATGGTGATGTCCGTGCCGCGCAGCGCGGTCAGCATCCCGAACTCGCGGCGGTGCACGGCCTCCACCGCGTGCCAGCCGAACCGGGTGGCCAGGACGCGGTCGTACGCGGTCGGGGTGCCGCCGCGCTGGACGTGGCCGAGGATGACCGCGCGGGCCTCCTTGTCCAGGCGCCGCTCCAGCTCCACGGCGAGCTGGCTGGCGACGCCCGCGAACCGCTCGTGGCCGTAGATGTCCGTGCCGCCCACGTCGAAGCGCATCGAGCCCTCGCGCGGCTTGGCGCCCTCGGCGACGACCACGATCGCGAACTTCTTGCCCGCCGAGAACCGGCGGCCGACCAGCTCGGTCAGCTCGTCTATGTCGAAGGGGCGCTCCGGCACGACGATCGCGTGGGCGCCGGCGGCCATGCCGGAGTGCAGCGCGATCCAGCCGGTGTGGCGGCCCATGACCTCGACGATCAGCACGCGCTGGTGCGACTCGGCGGTCGTCTTGAGGCGGTCGAGGGCCTCGGTGGCGACGCCGACGGCCGTGTCGAAGCCGAAGGTGACGTCGGTCGACGCGATGTCGTTGTCGATGGTCTTCGGCACGCCGACGATCGGCAGGCCCGCCTCGGAGAGCAGATGGGCGGCCTTGAGCGTGCCCTCGCCGCCGATCGGGATGATCGCGTCGAGACCGAGCTCGGCGACGTGGCCCTTCGCGCGCTCGACGCCGTCGCGCAGATGCGCGGGCTGGACGCGGGAGGAGCCGAGGATCGTGCCGCCGAGGGCGAGGATGCCGCCGACCGCGTCCAGGTCGAGCTTGCGGTAGTCGGCCTCCAGGAGACCCTTCCAGCCGTCGTGGAAGCCGATGACCTCGTCGCCGTGATCGACCACCGCGCGGTGCACGACGGAACGGATGACGGCATTCAGGCCGGGGCAGTCGCCGCCGGAGGTGAGCACACCAATTCGCATTGCCCGGAAAACCTTTGCAACGTGGGCCGACGACCGGACCACGTCGTCCGGTTGGATCCCCGCCACCCTACCGGCGCAGGGTGGCGGGGCCGAATCAGACGTCCGACAGATGGACGTCAGACGAAAGTACGAACGCCGTCTTCCGGGGCTAAGCCCGGGTCAGGCGGGCTGGGTCGCCGAGGCGATGCGCTCGGCGCGCAGCGCCTCGTACCAGCGGTCGTCGGTCGGCGGCAGCGCGTTCACATCGAGGGCCAGCTTCAGCAGCAGGTCCGCGATCTGCGGGTTCCGCGCGAGCACCGGACCGTGCATGTACGTGCCGAAGACGGTCTCGTTGTACGCGCCCTCGGTGCCGTCGCCGGTGCCGTTGCCCCGGCCCAGGCGGACCCGGGCGAACGGGCGGGCCGTGGGGCCCAGGTGCGTGACGCCCTGGTGGTTCTCGAAACCGGTGAGCTGGGGCAGGCCCAGGCGCTCGTCGATGTCGCCCAGCACGTCGCCGACGCAGCGCTCGCCCTCGCCCCGGGTGGAGACCACGTCGAGCAGGCCGAGGCCCGGCTCGCGCTCGCCGAGGTCGTTGATGAACTCGTGGCCCAGGATCTGGTACCCGGCGCAGACCGAGAAGATGATCGCGCCGTTGGCGGCGGCACGCTGCAGGCCGCCGTCGCGGCGCAGCCGCTCGGCCGCGAGCCGCTGCGGCCGGTCCTCGCCGCCGCCGATCAGATAGATGTCGCCCGACGACGGCACCGGCTGGTCGCTGCGGACGTCGAGACGGGCCACGTCGAGGCCGCGCTGGCGGGCCCGGCGCTCCACGACCAGGGCGTTGCCCTGGTCGCCGTACGTGCTCAGCAGGTCGGGGTAGACCCACACGAGGCGCAGGCTGTTGTCGCTCATGCTCGCTTGCTCCTTAGGGGGTCTCAGTTGCCGACCGTGCGGCGCACGTCCTGGAAGGCGGTGTAGTTGGCGATCAGCTCGATCTGGCCGGGCGGCGCCAGCTGTACGCACTCCGCCAGGCTCTCGCAGACCCGGAAGTCCAGGTTCGCGACCTCCAGGCGGACCGCCAGGTCCAGCTTGCGGTCGCCGATCACGAAGATCGGGTGACCGGCGAGCCGGGGGTAGTCGACGTCCCACAGCCACGAGGTGTCCGTGCCGTCGGCGCCGCGGGCGTTGACGGCGAGGATCACCGGCGTGGGCGGCGGGTCGATGAGGGAAAACGTTTCGAGCCAGCCCGCCGGGTTCTTGGCGAGCAGCAGCCGCAGCTCGCGTCCCTGGAAGGACACCACGTCGTAGCGCCCCGCGACCGCCTGAACCTGGTACATCCGCTCCAGGGCGACCTGCGGCGGCACCCCGAAGACCGCGGCGACCGCGGCGGAGGTGGCGGCGTTGGCCTTGTTGGCGCGGCCGGGCAGCTGGAGGTGGATCGGCCAGGCCGAACCGTGCGGGTCCAGGACGTAGTCGCCGCTGAGCACCCAGCTCGGGGCGGGGCGGCGGAAGCCGCACTCACCACAGAACCAGTCGTCGCCCGGGCGCTGCATCACACCGCCGCAGGCGGGGCACGACCAGGCGTCGTCCTTCCACTCCTGGCCCGCCGCCACCCACACCACGTTGGGGGAGGAGGAGGCCGCCCAGACGACCAGCGGGTCGTCGGCGTTGGCGATCACCACGGCCTTGGTGCCCTGAAGCCCCTCGCGCCACTTCTCGGCGAGCATCCGGGTCTCGGCGGCCCGGTCGAGCTGGTCGCGGCTCAGGTTGAGCAGCGCGATCGCCTTGGGCGTCACATCGCGCGCGACACCGGAGAGGTACTTCTCGTCCACCTCGATCACGCCGAAGCGGGCGTCCGAGCCGCCCGCCAGCGCCGAGGTGATGCCCGCGGGCATGTTGGCGCCCAGCGCGTTGGACACCACCGGGCCGCTGGCCCGCAGCGCCTCGGCGATGAGCCGGGTCGTCGTCGTCTTGCCGTTCGTCGCCGAGACCAGGACCACGTCCAGGTGGGTCGCCAGCCGCCCCAGCAGATCGGGGTCCAGCTTGAGCGCCACCCGGCCGCCGATCACCGATCCACTGCCCCGCCCCGCTGCGCGCGACACCGCCGCAGCGGCCTTGCCCGCCGTCACGGCGAGCTTGGCCCGCGGTGACAGCGGCTCCGCGTTGCCTGCCATCGTCCTTGATCCTCCTTGCGCCTGGGTCGGACCTCAGCCTATCGAGATCCGGACAGCGGCCCGAACCGCGCCACCACCGGCGCGACCGCGAACCCCCTGGACCGTACGCTTACGGGCATGCGTCACCGTCCCATTCCCGGCAGTTCCGGCTCGGTACGAGAGATGTCTCTCCTCGGCGACCCGGCCCTGCACGCCCCCTGTGAACCCGTCACCGACTTCGGTCCGTCCCTCGGCCGGCTGGTCGAGGACCTCTTCGCGACGATGTACGCGGCGCGGGGGGTGGGGCTCGCGGCCAATCAGATCGGCGTGGGGCTGCGGGTGTTCGTCTACGACTGCCCCGACGACGAGGACGTCCGCCACCTCGGACACCTCGTCAACCCCCGTCTGGTGTCGGCCGAAGGCCTGCTGCTGCGCGGCCCCGAGGGATGTCTGTCCCTGCCGGGTCTGGAGGCGGGGACGGAGCGGTACGACGAGGCGGTGGTGGAGGGGCGGACGGTGTCGGGCGCGGTGGTACGGGTGTCCGGCACGGGGTTCTTCGCGCGGTGTCTCCAGCACGAGATGGATCACCTGGAGGGGGTGGTGTATCCGGAGCGCTTGACGGGGTGGCGCAAGGCGCGGCTGGCGAGGGCGGTGCGGCGGGCGCCGTGGGGTGGCCGGGGGAGTTCCCCCACCCCGCCCCTTCCCTGAACCCTCCGGGGGTGGGTGGGGGCTGAGGTGGGCTTCCCGGGGGCTGCGCCCCCGGACCCCGTTGCGGGGCCTGCGGCCCCTGCACCCCGCTTCGGGGCTTCGCCCCCGGTACCCGGCTTCGGGGCTTCGCCCCCGGCACCCCCGCGCTGGGGC
>NZ_JBHWUR010000207.1:0-4453 GCF_042737755.1 Streptomyces sp. NPDC059994 | reverse complement strand
GTGCAGGGGGCGGAGCCCCGTAGGCGGGCGGGGGCGCAACCGAGGTGGTTCGCTCACCTTGCGCCGGGGTGCGGGGCGGAGCCCCGGAGCGGGGTGCGGGGGCCGCAGGCCCCGCCCGGGGTGCAGGGGGCGGAGCCCCCGCTCGGGGTCTGGGGGCGTAGCCCCCAGGAGAAAACCTCCCCCACCCCTCACCCCCGGAGGGTCTCGGGAAGGGGCGGGGTGGGGAAGACCTCCCGCTCGGCCTCACCCTCCGGCTCCGCCCCGAACCAAGCCACCCCCACCGCCCCCGCCACCGCCAGGACGAAGCCCAGTGCCGCCATCCACGCGAAGCCCGCCCGGGACGCGTCGCCCAGCCACAGGACGCCGATCGCGCCCGGCAGGACCGTTTCCCCGACCACCAGCGCCGCCGTCGCCCCGTTGACCGAGCCGATCTGGAGCGCCACCGTGTGCAGGTACATCCCGCCGACCCCCGCCACCAGGATCGCGTAGAGCGCGGGGTCCGAGAGCAGGCGGCCCAGGTCGAAGGGGTCGACGCCGTTCAGGACGCGGACCCCGACCCCCAGCGCGCCGAAGCCCAGGCCCGACAGCAGGCCCGCCAGGATCGCGGCGCGGGCGCCGAGCAGGCGTACCGCCACCGCGCCGCCCGCCATCAGCAGCACCGACACCGCCAGCAGCCACCAGTGCGTGGCGAGGGACGTGTGGCCGCCGCCCTCCGCGCCCGCCGCCGTGGCCAGCAGCACCAGGGCCGAGCAGACCACCGCGATGGAGCCCCACTCGGCGCGGCTCAGCCGGATGCCGAGGAGCTTGACGCTCAGCACCGCCGTGATCACCAGGTTCGCGCTGATCACCGTCTGGGAGAGGAAGAGGGGGAGGAGGCGGGCGGCCAGGGCGCCCAGGCCGAAGCCGACGAAGTCCAGCACCGTGCCCACCATGAATTCCCAGGTCATCGCCGCCTTCGCGGTGGACGACAGGCTCGGGCCGCCGTGCTGGGTACGGGCCGTCGCGGCAGCCTCGCGGCGCGCGGACTTCCGGGATCCGACGGCTTGCAGGACCGAGCCCGTGCCGTAACAGATCGAGGCCGCGATCGCGGTGAGTAGGCCGATCAGCACCAAAAGCTCCGTTCCAGGGGATCAACAGGAGCACGATTCCGCTCCTCAGCACCAGACGTGCGCGGACCGCCCCGCGTTGCCTGGTGTGATCTACGCGTCGCCGCTCACGCCGACAGGCGTGCCAGCTCCGCCGCGGCCTCGTCCACCGAGTCCACCAGCGCGATCCGCGCCGCCATCGGACGGCCCTCAGCGAGCGCTTGGAGCAGCGGCCACGTGGGCAGCCGCTCCGTCCAGTGCGCCCGGTCGACCAGCACCATCGGCGTGGGCTCGCCCCGCGACCCGTAGTAGTTCGGGGTCGCGTTGTCGAAGATCTCCTGTACGGTCCCGGCCGCGCCCGGCAGGAACACCACGCCCGCGTTGGAGCGGGCCAGCAGGCCGTCCTCGCGGGTGGCGTTGGCGAAGTACTTGGCGATGTGGCCGGCGAACGCGTTCGGCGGCTCGTGGCCGTAGAACCAGGTGGGGATGCCGACCGATTCGCCGCCGCCGGGGTGGCGCCCGCGTACCTCGAAGGCCGCCCGCGCCCAGTCCGAGACGGACGGCTCGAACGACGGCGCCTTGGCGAGCAGTTCCAGCGCCTCGCCGAGCACGGCGTCCGGGAACGGCGCCGTATAGGCACCCAGGTTCGCCGCCTCCATCGCGCCGGGGCCGCCGCCCGTGGCGACGGTGAACCCGGCCCGGCTCAGGGCGCGGCCGAGCCGGGCAGCCCCGGCGTACGCCTCGCTGCCCCGGCCCATCGCGTGCCCGCCCATCACGCCCACGACCCGCTCCCCGGCCAGGAACTCGTCGAGCGCGTCCGAGACCGAGTCGTCGTGGATGGAGCGGAGCATCGACGCGAAGACGTCGCCGTCCGACTTGGCGCGCTGGAACCAGGCGTACGAGCGGGCGTCGGGCGTGTGCTCGTAGCCGTCGTCGAGGTCCTCGAACAGCTCGTCGGGGGTGTAGAGCAGACCCCGGTACGGGTCGAAGGGCAGATCGGGCACGGGCGGGAAGACCAGTGCCCCGTCGGCGCGCACCCTGGCGGTGGCGTCCGGCTCCATCCGGCAGCCGAGGAAGACGGCGCCCGCGGAGTCGGTGGACAGGAGCGCGAACGTACGGTCCGTCAGATCGAGGGACTGCAGGCGGTATCCGGCCAGCGTCCCGTCCGCCACGACCTCGTCGAACTCGGCGACGGACTCGATCTCCCGGTCCCGCGCGCTCGGAACCCGCTGAAAGTCTTCACTGGCCATCCGGCCACGATAGCCCGTACGGGTGGGGGTCCCCCCTGCTCCTCAAGAGCTGGGGGAGGGCCGGCCCGGCCGGGTCCCGGCCGGGGCTCAGCCCGTCAGGGGCAGCGCGGCGAGCTCGGCGATGCCCCACGTCACCGGGCCGAACAGGGCCAGGACCGCCGCCGCGCGCAGGGCGGCCGAGGCGCGGAGCAGCTTGGCCGGGGTGCCCAGGCGCAGCAGCGCCGCCGTCGTCTCGCCGCGGGCGTGCTTGGACTCCAGGGCCGCCGTCAGCAGCGTCGCCACCGTGCACCCCGTCACCAGCGCCGCGCCCAGGCCCGTGAGCGGGCCGAAGGGGTGCGGGCCCGCCTCGTCGCCGTACAGCGTGTCGGCCGCGATCGTGGCCGAGGCCACCGCGCACACCACACCGAGCGGGTGCCCGATGCGGCGGGCCTCCTCCATCAGGACGCGCCCCGCCAGCAGCCGGGCCGCCCCCGGGCGCGCGCTCTGGAGCAGCCGGCCGCACAGATGGGTCAGGGCCGGGCCCGCCACCGCGAGGCCCAGCGCGGTGAGGATCCAGCCGGCCAGCACCCCGGCGGGGCTGCTGTCGGGGTGGCCCGGCATGGGGAGCGCGGAGCCCGGGGTGCCCCGGCTGGCGAACGTCTCGACCGCCAGGCCCGCCGCGATCAGGGAGATCCCCCAGGGCAGGCCCGACGGGACGGAGGCCGGGGGCCGCTCCGCGCCGCGCGGGCGGGGCCGGGGCGGCTCCTTGCGGGGGCGCAGGGCGAGTCCGGCCGCCGCCGACGCGGTCAGCGGCAGTACGCAGAGCAGGGTGAGGGCTGCGGCCGGCGGCAGCGGCCGGCCGGCGGCGAGCAGCCCGGCCGCGGCGCCGTCGAAGGGCAGCCCGGTGATGTGGCCGCGCAGATGGAGGTAGACGAGCAGGGCGACCGTGGAGCCGAGCGTGCAGGCCACCGCCGTCGACGCCGCCGCGATCGCGGTGAGCCGCCCGGGGCCCAGGCCCACCGCGGAGAGCCCGGGGCGCGGGCGGGTGCTCGGGTCCGTACGGGCCACGGCGACCGCGAAGTGGACGGTCGCGGCGAGCGGCACCGCGCACCACAGCAGCCGCAGCACCGAACCGCCGGGGTGCGCCACCGCGTGGCCCAGGGTGCACAGGAGCAGGAAGCCGACCCCCGCCGAGGCCGCGGCCACCAGCAGGCGGCGCAGCAGGACCAGCGGGTGGGTGCCGCGGGCTAGACGGAGAGCGAGCACGTGGCGCGGCCCTCCGCGTCGAGGGCGCCGCCCTGCCCGACGGAGTTGACCCGGCGGCCGTCGAGCAGCCACACCGTGCGGTCGGCGAGCGCCGCGACCTCCACGTCATGGGTGGCCAGGACCGTGGTGATGGCGTGCGAGCGGGCCGCGGCCGTCAGGGTGCGCAGCACCTGGGCGCGGTCGGCGCGGTGCAGGGTCGCGGTCGGCTCGTCCGCGAAGAGCACCGCGGGGGAGGTGACCAGGGCGCGGGCGATCGCCACGCGCTGGCGCTGCGCGGTCAGCAGGGCGTGCGGGCGGCGGCGCGCGCAGGCGCCGATGTCGAGCCGCTCCAGCCACTCCAGGGCGGCTTTCTTGGCGGTGCGGTGCGAGATGCCGCGCAGCAGCAGGGGCAGCGCCGCGTTCTCCCAGGTGTTGAGCTCGGGCACCAGGGTCGGCTCCGGGTCGATCCAGCCGAACCGGTCCCGGCGCAGCCGCTCGCGCGAGAGCGCTCCCATGGTGTGGACGGGGGCGCTGTTGAACCACACCTCGCCCTGGTCGGGCACGAGCTGGCCGGACAGACAGCGCAGCAGGGTCGTCTTGCCGCTGCCGCGCGGGCCCCCGACCGCCAGGATCTCTCCCTCGCGGATCCCGAGGGAGACCCCGGTCAGGGCGGGCGAGCCGCCGTGGGAGTGATGCAGGGAACGTCCCCAGAGCACATCGTTGTCCGGCGGGGCCACCATGGCGTACACCTCGGTTCAGATCAGATTTCCTGTTCCCCCGTACGGGGGAACGAAGGCAGGGCCGATCGGTCACTGGGCACCGTAGGGACTCGTACGCGCCGGTCCTGACAGCACGCGGCCCGGTGGCGCCCATCTCACTCGGATGGGCGCCACC
>NZ_JBHWUR010000206.1:0-4456 GCF_042737755.1 Streptomyces sp. NPDC059994 | reverse complement strand
GCCGCGGCGGCCACGGGCGGGAGTTCGTCCGGGGGCGCGGCAGGCGGGGCCGCCGCATCCGAGGGGCTCGGCGCGCCCGCCAAGGCGGGTATCGCGGCGGCGGTCGCCGTCGCGGTGGCCGCGGGCGTGGTCTTCGCACTCAGCGGCAACGACGCCGAGCCGGTCGCGAAGCCCCAGGCCAAACCGTCGGCCGTGGCGCCGGTGGTCCCGCAGAAGCCGCCGCCCTCCCCCGCGCCGGAGCCCCCGGCGCCGCCCGCGCCCGTACCGCCGCCGCCGAAGAAGCCCGCGCCGAAGCCGCCCGAGCCCGCGCCGCCGAAGCCCAGACCGAAGCCGACGCCGACGCCGACGCCGACGCCGACGCCGACGCCTCCGCCGCCGAAGCCCACGCCCCCGAAGCCGACGCCGCCTCCTACGCCGCCGCCCCCGCCGGCGGCGGTGTACCAGATCAACCGGCTCCAGTACGGGGCGTTCGGCGACCACACCAAGCCCGAGGTGCGGCTCGGCGCGTCCAGCTGGCTCTGGCAGCGCTGGGGCATGGAGATCGACGGCAAGCCGTACAGCCACGGCGTGACCGTGCACGCCCGCTCCTCGGTGACGATCGACCTCAACCGGCAGTGCTCCAGCTACGACGCGTTCGCCGGGGTCGACGACCTGACCATGGGGCTGGGCGCGGTGCGGTTCTCGGTGTACGGCGACCACACCCTGCTGTGGCGCTCGCCCGTGATGCACGGCGGGGACCCGGCGGTGCCGGTCCACGTGGACCTGACGGGGCACCGGACGATTCGGCTTATGGTCGACCCGCACACACCGTTCGGGTCGGTGGCGCTGGCGGACTGGGCGAAGTCGGTCATCGCCTGTCGCTAGGCGCGGCGGTGCTGATATTCGCTTATTCGCCCGCGGGCCGTCTGTGGCTGGTCGCTCCCCCAAGTTCTCGGCTTCGCTCGAACAAAGGGGACCCCCATCGCGGCGGAGCCGCGTAATGTCACAGCCCCGCACCCCTTATGGGGCGCCGGCGACTCCTTCCAGCAGCCCCGCGACCTGCGACGTCGTGAGCCCGGCCCCCGCCGCGTGCTCCTCCTCGTAGACGTGAGAGCCCAGCTCGTCGAGGAGTCGGGTGCGCAGGGCTTCCAGGGCAGCGCCGTCCGGGGCCCACAGGGGGATCCCCGCGCGCCAGGTCTCGGCGGCTGCCAGCACCCGTGCCGTCAGGACGAGTTCTCCCAGGTCGGGCAGTAGCTGGGCGGCGCCCTCCGCGAAGTGGGCGAGGAGGATTTCGGCGCAGCCCGCGGCGTCGGCGATGCGCAGTGCCGAGGCCAGGCCGCGTACGCCGACGGCCGGGCCGGACTCGATGGCCGCGACCCGGGCATCGAGGCCCTCCAGGATCGCGGTGAAGTGCGGCGGCGGGGTGCTGCGGGCGCTCGCCGCCTGGGCCGCGTCGCACTCGGCGCGCGCGGTGACGGCATCACCGGTGTCCAGGGCCATACAGGCGCGCTGATAGTGGATGTAGGAGGCGCTGTCGCGGACGCTGTAGCGGACGGCCTCCGCCTCGGCCTCGTCGAGGATCTTGACGGCTCCGTCCAAGTCGCCCGCGCGATAGGTGAGTTCGGCGATGCGGGCCAGCAGGAACGGCGCCTCGGCGTGGGCGCCGACCTCGCGGGCGAGGCCGAGCGCCTCCTCGTACTCCGGCCGTGCCCGCGCGGGCAGCCCGCGCATCATCGCCGCCTCCCCGGCGGCGCCGGCCACCTGGGCCCGCATCCAGCGGTCGCCGACGCGCCGGCTCAGCGCCCGCAGCTCCGCGAGGTCGCCGTCGACGTCCCACACCCCGCCGGGCATGTCGATGACCATGTGCGTACGGAACATGAGGCTGACGCCGATCTCCCATTCACCGCCGTACGCACGGCAGTTGGCGACCACGACGTCCATGGACTCGCGCACCTGCCCGGGGCCCTGGGCGAGGAACACGGCGAACGGCCAGAGCAGCCCGGGGAACCGGGCCGCCTCCGGGCCGCCCCGCCCGAACGCCTCGCGCAGCCGCGCCATCTCCGCCAGCGCCTCGGGCGTACGCAGCCGCTCGGCAGGGCCGCCGGACTCCTCGATCAGGAAGATCCGCAGCAGCGCGAGCCGCATGCGCGGCCAGTAGTCGGGCGCGTCGGGATCGTCGGGGCAGGCGTCCGCGCCCTCGCCGCTCCCCTCCCGGCCGAGGACGCGGTCGACCCACTCGACCCCCTCACCGCGGTAGTTGCGCAGCCACCAGAACCAGCCCATGGCGAGGGCGAGGTCACGGGCCTCGACGGGGTCGGGATCGGTGCCGGTGGCGCGGTGCAGCGCGGCCCGGATGTTGTCGAGTTCGCGCTCGACGCGCCGGATCCAGGACAGCTGCCCGTGCGAGCGGAGCAACGGGTCGGCTTCCTGGGCCAGTTCGCGGTAGTACGCGGTGTGGGCGCGGGCGGCGTCGTCGAGCAGGCTCGGGGTCTCGGCCGCGCGCTCGGTGGCGTACTCGTGGATGGTCTCCAGCATCCGGTAGCGCATCCCGCCGGTGTCCGGGTCAGGGGCGGCCACGACCAGGGACTTGTCGACCAGGGCCGCCAGATCGCCGGTCGAGCCGCAGACGGCCTGGGCGGCGGCCAGGTCCCAGCCGCCGGCGAAGACGGAGGCGCGGCGCAGCACCGCGCGCTCACGCTCGTCGAGCAGGTCCCAGGACCAGTCGACGACCGCGCGCAGGGTCTGCTGGCGGGGCAGTACGGTCCGGCTGCCGCTGGTCAGGAGGCGGAACCGGTCGTCGAGCCGGTCCGCGATCTGGCGCGGCGCGAGCAGCCGCAGCCGGGCGGCGGCCAGCTCGATCGCCAGCGGCAGCCCGTCGAGCCGCCGGCAGATCTCGGCGATGGCCTCGGGGTCGTCGGCCGGGTCGAAGTCGGGCCTTACGGTACGGGCGCGCTCGGCGAAGAGCCGGTGCGCGGGGTCGGGCGGCAGCGGCTCGACCGGCCGGACCCGCTCGCCGGGCACGCCGAGGGGTTCGCGGCTGGTGGCGAGGATCCGCAGCGCCGGACAGCGCGTGAGCAGCGTCTCCGCGAGCCGGGCAGCGGCGGCGATGACGTGCTCGCAGTTGTCGAGGACGAGGAGGGCACGGGGGGCGGCGGCGAAGTGGTCGACGAGCCGGGCGACGGGGTCGTCCGGGTGCGGCTGCCCGTCCCGCCCGAGCAGGGTGGTCTCGCGCAGCCCGAGCGCGGAGACGACGGCGCCGGGGACGGCGTCCGGGTGGTCGAGCGGGGCGAGCTCCGCGAGCCAGGCGGGGGTGTGCGCGGCGGACTCCTCGGCGAGCCGGGTCTTGCCGGAGCCGCCGGGCCCGGTGAGGGTGACGAGCCGGTGAGCGGCCAAGTCGGCTCTGATCGCCGCGAGTTCGGGCTCGCGCCCGACGAAGGAGGTCAGGCGGGGCCGCAGATTGCCGAGGACTTCGGGGGTGGGGTTGAGCAGCTCCTGGTGCAGCGCGGCCAGTTCCGGGCCGGGGTCGGCGCCGAGGGCGTCGGCGAGGGTGCGGCGGGCGGTCTCGTACGCCAGGAGCGCGTCGGCCGTACGCCCCTCGGCCCGCAGGGCGCGGATCAGCTGGGCGTGGAAGGGTTCGTCGTACGGGTGGCTCTCGATCAGCGCGGTGAGCTCGGCGGGGAGGTGGGCGGTGGCGCCGCGGCGCAGGTCCGCCTCGATGCGGGCGCGCAGGGCGGCGAGGCGCTGGGCGTCGGGGCCCGCCGCTGCCGCCGCCCGGTCCGGGAGGTCGGCGAGGGCGGGGCCGCGCCACAGGGCGAGGGCGGTGCGGAGCGTTTCGGCGGCGGTGTCGGGGTCGCCGCCTTCGAGCCGGCGCGTGCCGGCCGCCAGCTGCTGCCCGAACGCGAAGAGGTCGATGTCGTGCGGGGCGTCGACGGCGAGCCGGTAGCCACCGGGTTCGGAGGCGACGGCGTCGCGGCCGAGCGTTCTGCGGAGGCGGCCGACGAGGGCCTGGAGGGCGGCGGGGGCGTCGTGCGGGGGGTCCTCGGGCCAGATGGCGTCGATCAGGGTGGGGGGCGGGACCGGGGTGTGGCGGTCGGCTCGGGCAGCGAGGGCGGTGAGCAGGGCGCGCAGCCTCGGCCCCCCGAGGGCAACTGGCCGGCCGTGCTCGTCTTGCGCCTCTGTGACGCCCAGGATTCGGTACCGCACGGGGTCATTGTGTCTTGGGGGCGCGGTGGTTGCGGCGGGGGTTTCCCCCCACCCCGCCCGTTCCCTTAACCCTCCGGGGGTGGGTGGGGGGTTGAGGTGGCTTTCCCGCGGGCTACGCCCCCGGACCCCGGGCGGGGGCTGCGGCCCCGGACCCCGGGCGGGGGCTGCGGCCCCGGACCCCGGGCGGGGGCTCCGGCCCCGGACCCGGGCGGGGGCTCCGGCCCCGGACCCCGGGCGGGGGCTCCGGCCCCGGACCCGGGCGGGGGCTCCGGCG
>NZ_JBHWUR010000205.1:0-4605 GCF_042737755.1 Streptomyces sp. NPDC059994 | reverse complement strand
GCGGCGGCGGCTTCGTCCAGGGCGCGGGTGCGGCGGACGGCAGCTCGTTCGTGCAGGCGGTGCAGCTGGATGCCGGTGAGGTCCGCGAGCGGCCGGGTGGGATGGATGCGGTGGGCGTGGGCCCTCTTGTCCGCGCAGCGCTGGAGGTAGCGGTCGATGCGCCAGGCCAGCACGACAGCTGGGTCGTCGGCGTCGGCCAGGGAGCGCTGGGGGCGCACCGAGTTGATGAGGCGGGCCGCGTCCCAGCCGCCCGCGACGGCCCGGTGCAGGGCGCGGGCCAGGACGGGCCAGCCCTCCGCCTCGGTGAACAGCACGGCCGCGGGGCCGCTCGCCTGCCGCACCGCCGCCTGCAGGAGCTGGTCCCAGGCGCGGCGGGCGACGTCGGCGAACTCCTCTGCCAGGCGTGCGGGGGCGGTGGCGGCTTCCTGCAGGGTGCGCAGGGTCTCGGTCGCCGAGCGCGACGCCCGCGAGTTCTCGGCGATGGCTTGCACGGTCGCGGCGAGCGGGATACCGCTCTCGCACGTCACGTAGAGGCGGTTGGTGCGCGCGCCCCGGGTGAGCTGGACGTAGGCGCTTTCCCGGCTGGTGCGGGCGGTGGCCAGGCCGTGGCTGGTGTCCACGGTGATGCCCTGGGCGCGGTGCACGGTGGCGCTGTAGCCGAGGTCGACGCTGGTGTCGACGTACGTGGCGGGCAGACGCACCCGGCCGGCGTGTTCTGCGTGGGCGACGACCAGGCCGCCGTCCTCGCACAGGGCGACGACGGTCCACACGTCACCGTTCTTCACGAAGTCGCGGGCGCCGCGGGTCAGGAGGTGGCGGGCGTTGTCGCGGGTGACGACGCGGTCGCCGACATGGGCGCGCAGCCCGTCGCGCAGCGGACGGCCGTGGCGGGTGTCCAGGCGGCCGGTGGCGGCGAGCCAGGCCTGGGCCCGCTGGTTGAGGGCGGTGACCGTGGCGGCCTCTTCGGCGGTCATGAGGGAGGTGCGGCCTCGGGTGATGTCGTGCTGCCAGGCGGCGAAGACCGCGTGCAGCATCGCCTCCTCGTCCCCGCCCAGCAGCCGGTGGTGTTCCAGGTGCCAGGCGAAGGCGTCCTCGGCGGGTCCGTCGCGCAGCGCGAGGGTGGCGGCGGCTTCCCCGTCGGTGGTGAAGCGGTGCAGGGCGGTGAGTTCGGCGGCCCCTACTTCGCGGGCGATGAGCCGCAGGGCGCCGCCCGCCTCGACGGCGGCCAGCTGCGCCGGGTCCCCCAGAAGCCGCACATGAGCGCCGGCGGCTTTGGCGTCGTCCAGGACGCGCCGCAGCAGGACGGTGCCCGCCATCCCGGCTTCATCGGCGACCACCACATCGCCGGGACGCAACTGGTAGGCGGCAGGCACCGGTTCACCGCGGGCCGCCTTGTCCCGCATGATCATCCAGCCGTGCAGGGTATGCGCCGCATCCAGCTGGGCGGAGAGCACCTTGGCGGCCCGGGAGGACGGTGCCAGGGCGATGAGGCGGCCACCGGAAGCGGCCACCGCCTCCCCGACGACCTTGAGCGCGGTGGTCTTGCCCGACCCGGCCGGGCCGATCCCGGCGCCCACAAGGCGCTCCCCGCAGGCGAACGCCCGCGCCAGCGCCCGCTGCCCCGCATCCAGCGGGGTCGCGGAGTGCTGGTCGTGCAGGGCGGCGACCGTATCGAAGAGAGCCCCGCTCACCGGCGGGATCACTGTGGTGCGGGCTGCTGCCAGCAGCGCGTCCTCGGCGGCCAGCACCGCGGGCGTGGTGTAGGTCGCGGTGTGGCGGGGCCGGTAGACGCTGGTGCCGTCAGGGCGCAGCAGGTCGGGGTGGGGGGTGTGGAATTCGGGCGGGGTCAGCTCCAGGCACAGGCTCAGCGCGCGGTCGGTGAGCGCCTGGATCACCTCTGAGGGGGCCGGGGTTCCGGCGAGCAGGCAGGCCGCATGGCGCTCGGCCTCGGCGGCCACATGGCGCCGGGCGAAGACGGCACGGTGCTCGGCCACCGTCGCGATGACGGCGGCCGCCTCCCGCTCCACATCCAGCTCGCCTGAGCTCACGGTCGCGGCGTGTTCGCGGGCCCGCTCAAGGAGGTGGTCGACCGCGTCCGCGCCCACCAAGTCAACAGCCATCTCCCGCCACCGGCCGCGCAGCACCGCCAGCGGCCGCACCTGTTTGTGGGCGGGCCGTGTCTCGCGTGCGGCGCGGGCCAGCAGCGTCATGCGCTGCCCCTCGCCCACGCTGCGCCCCCACCACAGCTCAAAGTCGGCGACCAGTTCCTCGAAACGTGCGCGGATGTCCGCATCGCGTGAGGACATGCCGCGTACCAGCCCGGAAGGCAGGCCGCCGATTTCCAGCACCGGCCGCCTGCCGGGCGTCGGCCACGCCTCGGTGGTGGCAAGGCCGAGGCGTCCGCAGACCTCCTCCATGACGCGGCGGTTGTAGTGCTCGGAGGCGGTGACGATCTGGCGGAACCACAGGCGGCCGTCGATGCTGCGCCACTTCCCGTCCGTCCCCTGGATTTTGTTGGCGACGACGACGTGGTCGTGGAGCAGCGGGAGACCGTGCCGGTTGTCGAAGTGCCGGTAGCGCACGGCGATCAGCGCACTGTGGGCGTCCTCCTGCGCCAGGCTTCCCGCGCCGGTCCGCACCGCCAGGGCGTTGTCCTCCAGCCAGGTCAGCGTCTCGGTGACCGCCTGCTCGTGCGCCGCCTCGATCTCCAGACGGCTCTGCTTGTCGGTCAGTGCCCACAGGACACTGACCGACTTGCTGCGGAAGACCAGGTCGTAGCCCGCCACCGGGCGGCGCTCCTGGTGGTGTTGGGCGGCGGCGAGGTAGCGGGCGAGTTCGCGGCCGTCGGCCGGGCCGCGCCCGTACTCCTCGCGAAAGGCCCTGGCCGCCACCCGCATCCGGATCCGGGTGCGCTCCGTGTTGTCGAGCATGTGCGGTCCGGCCAGCTGCTGGGCTGTCTCGATGGCCTCCTCGATACGCCGCTGAAGCGGGCCGGGGCCGCCGCTGTACTGGGGAAAGGCGTAGCCCAGGCGGACCTGGCGCAGCGCCTGCGCGGCGGAAGCCCCGCCGGCCATGGCCTGGGTGGCCAGGCGGTGCGCATCGGGGTGCAGGCCCAGGCCGAACAGGGCACGCACCTGCTCCTCCTGGGCGTGCCCGGACATCCCCAGGGCGGCGGCCGCCCGGCCCATCCACACCCCCGGCGGCAGCCCGGTACGGGCCTGCGCCTGCCCCAGCTCCTCGCCCCGCGCACGCGGCTGATCGCCGCTGGAGACCGTGCGCTGGTAGTAGCGATATCCCCAGCCGGCGCTCACCTTGCACACGTCGACACCCATCAGGGCAGCCACCATCCGCCGCCCCACCCCACCACGCGCCCGCCTGGCCGCCGCTGACCGGCCCTCTTCCCGCCCGGCGGGAAGAAGCAAAGAACTCTCCCGCCCGGCGGGAACCGGACCGTCTCCCGCCACGGCCCGCACAGAGCAAGAGCTTTCGCTGAAGTGACGGCTCGACCGCAGGTCGATCCCGCTGTCCCCAGGGGTGCTCACCGAGCACCCCTGGGGACAGCGCCCCACCTCACCCATCCCCCCACTCCTCTTCCCTCTCCCCCGGGTTTCCCCCAGCCGGGCACACGACGCACGGCCGTCCCGCCGGGCGGGAGGACTGCGATCGCTTCGGGCCCGCTACCGGCCACTTCGCGGCGCGGCCCATCAGATTGGCCACCGGGCGCGCCACACAGGCGCGGCACGGCTCGTACGGAAATGGGGCACGGCATGGCGATAAAGCCGAAGCGGACCGCAAGGGAGATCGCGGCACGCAAGCGGGCGATGGAGCGGGCGCTCGGGTTCAACGCCGCGCGGCTGCGGCGCGAGAAGGAACTCACCGACCTTGCGGCCGACTTCCTTCAGACCCGGGAGCTGGAGGGCGACGTGCTGGCCGTACTGGAAGAGGACATCGCCCGTCTGCGGGCCGAGGCACAGTCGCGGTGCGAGGCGCTGCACCGGCAGGGCGCCACCGTGGTGGTGTCGATGACGGGCAAGGGCGAGGGCGCGGGGCGCATCGCGCAGCGTCTGGGCGTGGGCGTCGGCGAAGTCCGCCAGCTACGGGACTCGGTTGCCCCGGCCGGTGCGGAGGGCCCGGGCGCGGCAAGGCGCATGGATGCCGCGCCGGTTGGCGCGCGGGAACGGGCGGCGGCACAGGGGCAGGGGCAGGGAGGGATACAGACCGGCACCGGCGCACCGGGCGCACCGGGCGCGGGTGGCACGGGGCCGCGATGGGCCGGTGGCGGTGTGGTGGAGGCGGGCCCTGGCGCGGGGTGAGCTGTGGGACGCGGGGGCGGAACGCGGATACGGGGCGCAGAGGGCCTCCGGGCCCACGACGCCCCGAGGCTTCGCGGGCTTCGCGAGGCGTGGCCTCGTCCGGGGGCGGGCATGGGGAAGCCTCCTGCCGGGAGCGGTGGCGGGAGGCCTGGTTGAGCGGGGCGTACTGCGCGGCGGGGTGAGTGCCCGATGGAGCGGGGGGGGGTGCCCCTATCTGTTTGGTCAAGGCGGTGCGGGCTGCTGGTGGGTGAGGATGGGGGCATGACGACCTGGTTCCGCACCTACTACGCGG
>NZ_JBHWUR010000204.1:893-4644 GCF_042737755.1 Streptomyces sp. NPDC059994 | reverse complement strand
GCCTTTGGCGCCGGCCGAAGCGGGGACTCCGCCCCGGGTGACCGCGGCAGGCAGGCGCCTGCGCGGCCGCACGGCGCCGACTGCATCAAGACCCCGTGAGGCCCGTGAGGAAGGCGCGCGTACGGGCCGGATCACCATCGGTACCAGCGGCCTCGCCCCCCACCGGCGGCGGTGGAGCGCATGACGAAGCCGAGAAGCCACAGCACCAGGACGGCGACGGCGACCCACCAGAGGATCTTGATGGCGAAGCCGGCCCCGAAGAGGAGCAGTGCGAGAAGCAGAACAAGCAGCAGGGGAACCATGTCTATCAACCTCCTGCACGCTCCTTTGCCCTGCAATTCCGTCGTCATTCACCAACGACGTTTTGTTTGTGAAGGGAACGCCGGGGCACAAGCGCGTTGTCGCGACAGCGGCACACGACCTGTCAGGAGGTGTTCTTCCATGACTGCCGGCGAGAAGGCCAGGGCAAAGAGCGAGCAGGCCGAGGGCAAAGCCAAGGAAGCCGTGGGAAGCCCTCGGGAACGACTGTGTGGCTGCTGAGGGACAGGCGGAAAAGAGTACGGGTGATGCCCGCGAGGCCAAGGAAAAGACGAAGGACGCCTTTGAGCACTGACCCTTCCTTCTCCACCGAGGATTCCAAAGGGGTCCTGCCCGGCGTCGTTTCGGGAGCCCCCTTTTCGCGGCACCACCGAGGGCTGGACACGCAGCCACTGAGATCCGCCTCAACCGCCTCACCGCCCCCTCACCCGCCACATGCCGACGCCTTCCCCTCCGTGGAACCGTCGCGCCCGGGTCGCCACCGGGCCGACACCCCCAAGTCCCCGGTGGGCGGGGGAACATGACGACGGCTCTGTTCACCACGCGGAGGCTGGGAGCGGCAGGGGCGCGGGTTTCGCGCAGTACTGGATGAGTGGTCCGAGGACGGAGAGTGGGAACATCCGCGTCATGGATGGTGCAGACGGTCACAGGGCTCGGTGGTGGGCGGCGCTGCGACGGACGCCGGTGGCCGTCTGGAACGACGACGTCACGGACTGGGCCGCCGCGCTGACCTATTACGCGGTCCTGGCCCTGTTCCCGTTGCTGCTGGTGATCCTCTCGATCCTGGGCCTGACCATGCCCACGGCCAAGCCGGAGGTCATCGACCGCGTGGCGCAGGCCGCCCCGGCCACGTCCCGCGCTCTGGTGCGCAGCACCCTGCGGCAGATGGCCGGGCAGTCGTCAGCGGCATGGACGCTGATCTTCGTCGGAGGGACGGGAGCCCTGTGGTCGGGGTGCAGCTATCTGAGCGTCTTCCGCCGGGCGTTGTACGCCATGCATCGCATCAGCGCGGACCGGCCGGTCTGGCGTACCGCGCCGCGCATCATCGCCACGGCCCTCGTCCTGATCTCCCTGCTTCTCACGTCGACCCTCGCGTTGCTGCTCAGTGGCAGCCTGGCCCGGCGTCTGGGCCGGGCGCTGGATCTGGGTACCGGGCCGCAGGCCGCCTGGGACACACTGCGGTGGCCGGTCGTGGCCGCGGTCGCCGTCGCCCTGGTGCTCGTCCTGTACCGATCAGGCCCGGCGTCCTCCCGCCCCGTCAGGAGGATGGCGCCCGGCGGCGCATTGGCGGTGGTACTCCTGCTGGCCGCCTCATTCGGATTCGCCGCGTACACCTCGTACGTCAGCACCTATGACCGTCTGTACGGTTCACTGGCGGGCGGCGTGGTCTTCCTGGTCTGGCTGTGGCTGTCCAACCTGTCCCTTCTGGTCGGCGCTCAGTTCAACGCGGAGCTGGCGAAACCTGTGCACGGGGGATGAGCGGGTCTTCCCGTACCTGCGGCTGACCGCCCGTCGCTCAGGCACCTCACCCGCCACCGCCGGTGCCCCCTCCTGCTCGGGGCGCGGGTCCGGGGCGGGCGTCTGCTCACTCAGGCCCTGTACAGCCAAGCCAGAACGTTGTCGCGGTCAGTAAGTGGCCAGGAAGATGGCGGTGTAGTGCGCGGTGAAGGCCGCCACGGTCAGCGCGTGGAAGACCTCGTGGAAGCCGAACCAGCGGGGTGAGGGGTCAGGCCGCTGGAGGGCGTAGACCACCGCGCCCGCACTGTAGAGGAGACCGCCGACAACGATCAGGACGAGTACGGCTGCTCCGCCGGTGTGCAGGAAGTCAGGCAGGTAGCGCACCGGCGCCCACCCCAGGGCCAGGTAACACGGGGTGTACAGCCAGCGCGGAGCTCCGACCCACAGGACCCGGAACGCGATTCCGGCCGACGCGCCCGCCCACACGATCCACAGCAGCACCGACCGCTGGTCCGGCGGGAGGAGGAGCACGGCCAGCGGGGTGCAGGTGCCGGCGATGATCAGGAAGATGTTGGCGTGGTCGAGACGTCGCAGAAGGGCCTCGCCGAGCGGCCCCCAGGTACCGCGGTGGTAGATGGCGCTCGTCGCGAACAGCAGCCAGGCGGTGACCGAGTACACGGCGCAGGCCAGGGCCGCCTGCGGAGTACGGGCCAGGCAGATGAGTACGACGCCTGCGATCAGTGCGGCAGGGACCATTCCGGCATGGAGCCAGCCACGCAGCCTCGGCTTGATCGGTTCGGCCAGGTCTGCCGCCCGCTCCATCAGAGCAGCAACCGAGTGAGCCTTCTCCCCCGCATCGTCGCCTTGTGATCCGCCGGGCAGCCCGTCTTCACGGCGCTCTCCACGCGCTGGGGCGACGTGAACATGGTCGAATTCAGCGGCGTCGCGGGACACGGCTTCTCGTCCTCCCTCGGGTTCCTGGGCATCACTGGCAACCATGCGGTCATGGTAGGAGACCCCACCCCGACAGCATGACGGGAGGTCGGCCCAGAACCCCGGGGCCACGTCGACGGGCACGGGCCGGTTCGCCACCGCGTGAACTCCAGCCCCGTTGATACTGCCGCCAATTGGGCCTGCCTGAGCCGAGTAGATCGGCTTGTCATGGGAACGATCAAGGCTTCCGAACGGGCATCTCCGCTCGCCTACGCGCAAGGATCGCCGATGCTTCCTCAGGTCCACCCCCACGTATCCGCCCCCCTGGCACACCAGCTGGAACACCAATTGGGTCTGGCTTCGCATCTAGGGGCCGGCCATCTCGATGTGGAGCGCGTCGCCGGCATCGCAGTCGTCGCAGCTGCCCACTCGGACGGCTATGCGGCCACCGGCCATCTCCTCGGGCTGCTGGCCGCGCTGCCTGCCCCCACCAAGGCAGGAGAACGTTTCTGGTCGGACCTGTGGAGATCTTCGGGCACCGCGTATCTGCTCCCCGTCAACATCAAGGCTCTGGTGCTGCGTTCGCTGGCAGGAGAAGGAACCGCCCTGGCCCGGCAGATCCTCTCGGCCGTCGATGAGATGACCCCTCCCCAGCGAGTCGCGGCCGGGGAGGTGATCGGTCAAGCCCTCTCCGAGTCCGACCATTTGCCCGACCTCAAGACACAGGTCATCGGAGAACTGTGGATCCGAGATCTTGAGCTCACCGCCTGGCGCGTCCTGCACGCAGACCGCAGATCGGACGATCCGGCCGGACGGAAAGCCTTCGTCGACGCCTGGACCAGCGCCTGAACGTCTGCCCATCCAGGCAGCCTCGCAGGGCATGCGGCGCCCGAGCCGGCACGTGGCGCGCGCAGAGCCTCGTATCCGTACTCACTCGGGTGGGGGGCGCCCCGCCCATTGGGGGCGGCCCCCACCCAGTTGACCACCAATTATGTGGGCGCCCCGGAAGAGAGCGGGGCCCCAGGTGCGGCGGAAAACAACG
>NZ_JBHWUR010000204.1:0-883 GCF_042737755.1 Streptomyces sp. NPDC059994 | reverse complement strand
CCTGCCCCCCCCCCCCCCCGCGCGGGGGGGGGCGGGCGGCCCCGGGGGGGCGGGGGGGGGGGCCCGTCCCTGGTATCCGCCCTGCCGGGGGGGGGGGGCGGCGCCGCCGGGGGGCCCCCGCCCCGACCCTGTGCACGACAAGTTCTGTCGGCGCCCGGTACGAGAGCGGGCCCCCTGGTCCGGCTGAAAGCACGGCCCGCGCGGGCCTCGGCAGTCACCGGACGCGGAGTGCCCTGCTCCTCGCGCAATGCCGCGAGGTCGGGCCGGGTTGATGTTCTCGGCCTGCGGGCCCTTCTGGCCTGGGTGACGTCGAACGTCACGGCCTGGCCCTCCTGAAGCTCACGAAAGCCCGAGGAGCTGATCGCGGAGTGGTGCGCGAAGACATCCGGGCCGCCCACCGTCCTGGGCGATGAAGCCGAAGCCCTTCTCCGGGGTGAACCACGTCACAGTTCCCGTAGCCATTGTCATGACTTCCAGTCGATGAACGCCTCCCGCTCCGTGTGGACAGCAGAAATGATCGCCCTGGTTCCTGCGGCTCAGCACAGCAAAACGCCCACACCAAGGCGTGGGCAAAAAGGCGTGGGCAAAGGGGAACTCCGAACCACGACAGCTGACGCCGCCCTCCACGCCCGCACACCGCGTCACCAAGGGAACGATCACACCGCACACCGGGACTGCGCGGGCGCGCTGTCCGCCGATACCGGCGGGCACGCTCCTCTCATGCCACGGCCGTGGGGTTGGGGGATCCGGCGGTGCGGCGGTGTTCGGCGTTGATGCGCTGGGCTTCTTGGAGTTGGTCTTCGAGGATGATGATGCGGCAGGCGGCTTCGATGGGGGTGCCCTGGTCGACGAGTTCGCGGGCGCGGGCGGCGATGCGGAGCTG
>NZ_JBHWUR010000203.1:0-4744 GCF_042737755.1 Streptomyces sp. NPDC059994 | reverse complement strand
CCGCGCAGATCACCTCGGGGCGGATCGGGCTGCCGCAGCTGTATGAGCGTCAGCTCGCCCGGCCCGACGGCGAGATCCCGGCGAATCTGGGGCCGGCCGCGCTGTTCCGGTTCGCCCGTGCGGCGCTGACCTCCCGTACCCCCGAGGAATACGGCAGAAAGCTGGGCCGGGTGGCGCTCGCCGGTGGCACGGGCCCGGAGGCGGCCCGGCGCAAGGTGATCGCCGGACGGCTGGTCGCGCACGAGTGGCCGGCGCGGCGGCTGCGGATCACGGCGGTCGCGGCGGACAGCGGTGAACTGCGGATCTTCGACCGGGAGAGCGGCGTGGAACTGGTGGACGCGGTCGCCGCCAGTTGCGCGGTGCCCGGGGTGTGGCCCGCCGTCACCGTCGAGGGCCGCCGCTGGATCGACGGGGGAGTGCACTCGCCGGCCAACGCCCAGCTCGCCGCCGGATACGACCGGGTGCTGGTCCTCGCGCCGCTGGCGCTCGGCGGCGGCCCGCTGGACTCGCCGCGCACCCAGGTGGCCGAGCTGGCCGCCGCGGGCGCGCGCGTCGAGCTCATCACCCCGGACTCCGCCGCCCGCCGCGCCTTCGGCCGCAACTCCCTGGAGCCGTCCCGCCGCGCCCCGGCCGCCCGCGCCGGCCGCACCCAGGCAGCCGCCCACGCGGCCACGGTGGCCGAACTCTGGGCGTAGTCCCTTTCAGGGGCGCGGACCTGTGGAGGTCCGCCGCGGTACCGCGTCCCTTCAGAGGCGCGGGGCTGTGACATATGCGGCTCCGCCGCGTGGGCGCGCTCAGCCACAGACGGCCCGCAGCCGACGAACCCCGCTCCCCGCGGAGCGTCCCGCACAATGGGACGGTGAACGAGCCGATACCGGTCAGCCGGGCAGTGGACTGGGGCACCGCCAAGCTGATGCCCGACGTGGACCGGGAGCGGGCCTGGCTGCTCACCGTGAACGGCGCGCCCCAGTCGTACGTCGACCTCGACGACCCGACGTACATCGAGTTCGAGTACGTCCGCAGGCTCGCCCATGTCGTCGACTGCGCGGGGGAGCCGGGCGCACCGCTCGACGTGCTCCACCTCGGCGGCGGCGCGCTCACCCTGCCGCGCTGTCTGGCGGCCACCCGGCCGGGCTCGCGCCAGGACGTCGTGGAGGCCGACCGCGGGCTGCTCGCCCTGGTCACCGAGCATCTGCCGCTGCCCGAAGACAGTGGGATCCAGGTGCACGCGGCCGACGCCCGCGCCTGGACCGAGGCCGCACCGGCGGACTCGGCCGATCTGCTCGTCGCGGACGTGTTCGGCGGCTCCCGGGTGCCCGCGCACCTCACCTCGGTCGAGTACGCGCGGACCGCCGAGCGGGTGCTGCGGCCCGGCGGGCTCTACGCGGCCAACCTCGCCGACGGCGCGCCCTTCGACTTCCTCCGCCCCCAACTGGCCACCTTCCGGGCGGTGTTCGACCAGGTCGCGCTGATCGCCGAGCCCTCGGTGCTGCGCGGGCGGCGGTTCGGCAACGTGGTGCTGCTCGCCTCGCACGGGCCGCTGCCGATCGCCCCCCTCGCCCGGCTGACCGCCGGGGACGCCTTCCCCGCCCGGGTCGAGCACGGCGACGCGCTGCGGCGGTTCACCGGCGGGGCGAGGCCCGTACCGGACAGCGAGGCGAAGCCGTCACCCGAGCCCCCCGAGGGGGCGTTCGGCATCGGCTGAGACGGGAACCGCGTCCGTGTCCGGCGCGGGCAGTCCCCCGGCGACCGGCGCGGTGCGGCGCGTCAGGTTCCGTACGTCCGGGACGGTGAGCACCGCCGCCGTCAGGACCACGATCACCACCGCGCAGCCCCACAGCGCGGAGGTCCGGCCGAAGGCGGTCTCGGCCGGACCCGCGAGCGCGGTGGCGAGCGGCACCACGGCGAGCGAGCCCAGCCAGTCGTACGCGGAGACCCGCGACAGCTTCTCCTCGGGTATCTCCTGGTGCATCGCGGTCATCCAGGAGACGCCGAACACCTCGATGGACACACCGGTCAGGAACATCACCGCGACCAGCACCCCGATCGGCACCGGCACGGCGAGCGCGGCGGAGGGCAGGGCGAGGGGGAAGACGCAGAGCGAGCCCACGAACAGCAGCCGGCGCGGCTTCCAGCGCATCATCACCAGGGCGCCGCCGACCGTGCCCGCCCCGAACGCGGCGAGCGCCAGGCCCCACGGCCCCGGCCCGCCCAGCTGGTCCCGGGCGACCAGCGGCCCGTACACCGCGTCGGCGGCCACCACGACGGCGTTGACGATCGAGAACTGCGCCACGATCGCCCAGAGCCAGGGGCGGCCGATGAACTCCCGCCAGCCGTCGCGCAGATCGGCGACGATGCCGCCGCCGGGCTCGCGCGGCGGGATGTGGCGTACGTCGATGAAGGCGCGCAGCCCGCCCGCCACGGCGAAGGCGGCCGCGTCGACGGCGAGCACCCAGCCGGGTCCGACGGCGGCGATCAGCGCCCCGCCGAGGGCGGCGCCGCCGATGCCCGCGCCCTGCATCGCCATCCGGTACAGCGCGAAGGCGCGCCCGGCCTCCTCGCCCTTCACGCTGGACATCAGCATGCCCTCGGAGGCGGGGCCGAAGAACGCCTGGCCCACGCCGCCGAGCGCGCTGAGCGCCAGCATCTGCCACAGCTGCGGCGTGCCGGTCAGTACCAGCAGCGCGAAGGCGCCCTGGGAGAGGAAGTTGAGGCTGTTGGCGGCGACCATCACCCGGTGCCGGGGTATTCGGTCCGCGAGCGCGCCGCCGACGAGCAGGAAGAGGACGAGCGGCACGGTACGGGCCGCCGCGACCAGGCCCACGTCGCCGCCGTCGCCGCCCGCCTGCAACACCGCGAACGCCGAGGCGATCAGGGCGCCCTGACTGCCCAGATTGGTCACGATCGCGGCGGCGGTCAGCAGCGTGTAGTTGCGACCCGCCCAGGTGGGACGGCGGAAGCGGGAGACGGCGGCGGCAGATGTCACCTGTGGACTATCGCCGTCGCCGCCTCGATGTGCCAAACCGATCGCCGTGCCGTACGCGGTGCCGGGGGTGTCACCGCGAACGGACGGGCTCAGCCGGTGGGCTGACCGGCGAGGCGGACCGTGCTGAGGATCTTGTCGATCGTCTCGTCGGTGACCGCGCCGTTGACCCCGGTGACCGAGTAGAGGCTCCAGGCCACGAAGTCGCCCTTGGCGTTCTTGAAGCCGAAGGTGACCGCCTTGCCGTCGGTGTCGCACTTGCTGGTCTTCTTGACCCCGGTCGCCGACGCGCGGGCGAGACTGCCCACGATGCCCGACTTGGTGGTGTACGGGACGGGCTTGACCATCTTGATGATGTTCTTGTCCGGCTGGGTGTACGCGCCGTACACCCACCACGGCACCTGGTTCTCGGCCACCTCGTCGGTGTTCTTCGCGCCGTCGGCGCCCTTGGTGCCGGTGCCCGCGAGCTCGGTGTCCTCGGTGTTGCCGTCGTGGTTGGAGTCCTCGGTGCACCACTTGGGCTTGTAGTACGCGGGCGCCGACTGCATGATGATCGGCTTCCCGGTCGGGTTGGCGTGGTCCTCGAAGCCACCGGCCCAGCTCGGGCCCTTGAACTCCCAGTCCGAGGGGACGTCGAAGGCCGTGCCCCACTTGGGGTTGGTGATGACCTTCCAGCCCTCGATGGTCGGCTTCATGTCCTGGGTGGAGTCGCCGCGCGGATTGGGCTGGGCGGTGGGCGACGACTGCGCCGGAGCCGAGGTCTGCGACGGCTTCTTGTCGTCGGCCTTGTCGTCCTTCTTGCCGTCGTCCTTCATGACCACGACGCCGGTCACGACCGCCGCGGCCACGACCGCGGTCGCCGCGACGATGGCGATCAGGGTCGTCCTCTTCTTGCCGCCGCCGTCGTTCTGCGGCGGCGCCGGCGGTCCGGGCGGCGCCCCCACCGGGTACTGCGGCACGGTCGGCTGCTGGTACGGGTTGGGCTGCTGCGGATATCCGTATCCCGGCTGCTGGTGGCCGCCGGGCGGTGCCTGGGGCGGCGGTGCCTGGTACCCCGGCTGCGTCGGCTGCTGGTACGGGTTGGGCTGTTGGTACCCCGGCTGCTGGTACGGGTTCTGGTTCGGGTCCTGCGGATTCTGCTCGCCCCCGGGCGGCTGCTGTCCTTGCCACATGGCGAGTAACCATAGAGGGGACGGTCGTGGCTCCAACGTCCGCCCCTGTGAGGGGATGGTCAAGGTCTACTACTCACGGGTAACATCCGATGCCATGAGCGCTGATCAGATGTCCGTCGGCGAGATGCTCGCCGCGACCGTTCCCATGGCCAGGACCCTCAACCTGGAGTTCCTGGAGACCACCCCCGAGCGGGCCGTGGTCCGGTTGCCCGACCAGGCCGACTACCACAACCACGTGGGCGGACCGCACGCCGGCGCGATGTTCACGCTCGCCGAGTCCGCCAGCGGTGCCATCGTGATCGCCGCCTTCGGCGACCAGATGAACCGTGCCGTGCCGCTCGCCGTCAAGGCGGAGATCGGCTACAAGAAGCTCGCCATGGGCGTGGTCACCGCCACCGCCACGCTGGGCCGCCCGATCGCGGACGTCGTCGCGGAGCTGGACGCGGGGGAGCGTCCCGAGTTCCCGGTCGCCATCGCGATCACCCGTGAGGACGGCGCCGTCACCGGCGAGATGACCGTCGTCTGGACCCTGCGCCCGCACAGCTGATCCACGCGGTTCCCGAACGGATCCGGCCCCGAGTGCCTGCAC
>NZ_JBHWUR010000202.1:0-5126 GCF_042737755.1 Streptomyces sp. NPDC059994 | reverse complement strand
CCCCGAAAGGGGTGCAGGGGGCGGAGCCCCCGCTGGGGGTCTGGGGGCGAAGCCCCCAGGAAACTTCCTCACCGCTCAACCCGCCCCACCCCCGGAGGGTTCAGGGGAAGGGGCGGGGAGGGGCAAACGTCACCCCTCGGCCTCCAGCGCCGCATCCAACCGCGCCCGAGCCCCCTCCAGCCACCGCCGGCACACCTTCGCCAGCGCCTCCCCCCGTTCCCACAGCGCCAGCGACTCCTCCAGGGTCGTGCCCCCGGCCTCCAGCCGCCGTACGACGTCGATCAACTCGTCCCGAGCCTGCTCGTACCCGAGCGACTCGGACGACGCCGATGCACCGGAGCCCGATGCACCGGAGCCCGATGCACCGGAGCCCGACGCGTCCGAGCCCGACGCGTCCGAGCCCGACGCGTCCGAGCCCGACGCGTCCGAGCCCGACGCGGACGCGCCCGCATCCGACGCCGCACCCTCGTCGCCCCCACCCGTCCCAACCTTCGCTGCCATACCCGTCACCCTACGCATCCGTCCCGACGACAACCGTGAACTCCCCCTCGGCCACCCTGGCCCGCAACTCCTCGCCCCCGGCGACCTCCCCCGGGGCCCGCACCACCGCCCCGTCCGCCCGCTGGAGCACCGCGTACCCCCGTTCCAGCGTCGCCGCGGGCGACAGCGCGACCACGCGCGCGCGGGTGTGCGCCAGCTCGGAGTCGGCCCGGTCGAGGAGGTGGCCGAGGACCCGGCGCGAGCGGTCCACCAGCGCGTCCACCTCGTCCGCCCGGTCGCCCACCATCCGGTGCGGCCGCTCCATCCAGGGGCGGCCGAGCATCCCGGCCAGCCCCCGCTCCTCCCGGTCGACCAGGCCGACGACATGGCGCCGCGCCCGGTCCCGCAGCATCCTGACCCGGTCCAGCTCCTCCCCGACGTCGGGGACGACCTTCTTCGCCGCGTCCGTCGGCGTCGATGCCCGCAGATCCGCGACCAGGTCGAGCAGCGGCGAGTCCGGCTCGTGCCCGATCGCCGAGACGACCGGCGTACGGCACCCGGCCACCGTCCGCACCAGCTGCTCGTCGGAGAACGGCAGCAGATCCTCCACGCTGCCCCCGCCCCGCGCCACGATGATCACGTCGACCTCCGCGAGGCCGTCCAGCTCCTTCACCGCCTGGACGACCTGCGGCACCGCGTGCACCCCCTGCACCGCCACGTTGCGCACCTCGAACCGCACCGCGGGCCAGCGCCGCCGCGCGTTCTCCAGTACGTCCCGCTCGGCCGCCGAGGCGCGGCCGACGACCAGCCCGACGAGCTGCGGCAGGAACGGCAGCGGCCGCTTGCGGTCGAGCGCGAACAGCCCCTCCGCCGCGAGCGACTTCTTCAGCTGTTCGAGCCGGGCGAGCAGTTCACCAATGCCGACGGGCCGTATCTCCGCGGCCCGCAGCGACAGCTGGCCGCGCGGCGCGTACCACTCCGGCTTCGCGTGCACCACGACCCGGGCGCCCTCGGCGACGACGTCCGCCACCGCGTCGAACACCTGCCGGTAGCAGGTGACCGACACCGAGATGTCGTGCGACGGGTCACGCAGCGTCAGGAACACCACGCCCGCGCCCGGCCGCCGCGAGAGCTGGGTGATCTGCCCCTCGACCCACACCGCCCCCAGCCGGTCGATCCAGCCCCCGATGAGCCGCGACACCTCACCGACCGGCAGCGGCGCCTGAGCACTCGTATTCAGACCCATGTACGCAGGCTAACGGCCCCCACTGACACCGGCCCCGAACGCGCCGTCGCCCGCGGCCCGGGAGGACGGCCGGACGACGAGGCCGGGCAGCACCCGCCCACGGGGCCCACAGCCGCGCCCCGCTACCCCACCCGCCCGAACCTCTCCGCCCCCTGCACCATCAGCACCCCCACCCCCAGCACCAGCCAGACGAGCCCGACCACCTGCGCCGTGCGGGTGGCCTCCCACATCACCGCCACGATCACCGCCGCGCCGAGCAGCGGAAGCACCACATGCGTCAGCCAGTTGGGCTCGCCCTCGCGGCGCTGTACCGCGTACCAGCCGATCACCGACGCGTGCAGCAGCAGGAACGCCGTCAGCGCACCCATGTCGACCACCGAGACCAGGCGGTCCACGCCGTCGTCGCGCCGGGCCGCCCAGACCGCCGCCACCAGCGTCACCACGGCCGCCACCAGCAGCGCCGCGCGCGGTACGCCCGAGTCCGTGCGCGACAGGACCTTCGGCAGCCGCCGCTCGCGCGCCATGGCGAAGACCAGACGTCCCGCCGCTGCCTGTCCGGCCAGCGCCGCGAACGCAGCCCCGATCGCCTTGCTCGCCGCCACCAGATCGTGCAGCCAGGTGCCCACGGACGCCTCGACCATGTCGTAGAAGGCCGAGCCCTGCTTGACCGGATCGGCCGCGAGCGCGGCCGACGAGGTCGGCGCGAGCAGCGCCGCCAGATACGTCTGCGCCACGAACAGCACGCCCGCCAGCGCCAGACACAACAGCACCGCGCGCGCGACCTTCTCCGAGCCCCCCGTCGCCTCCTCCGCGAAGGAGGCGATCGCGTCGAAGCCCAGATACGAGAGCACCGCCACCGACACCGCACTGAGCACCGCCGCGAGCGAGAACCCGGCGTCCCCGGCGAGCGGCGACAGCCAGTCGCGCTGCGCCCCGTCCCGTACGAGCACGACGACCGCCGCGACCACGAACACCAGCAGGACGACGATCTCCATGGCGAGCACCGCGAACCCGACCCGCGCCGCCGCCCGTACGCCCCAGAGGTTGAGCGCCGTGGTGACCACCACGGCCAGCGCGGTCCACACCCACCGGGACACCTCCGGGACCAGCGAGTGCATCGCGATCCCGGAGAAGAGGTACGCGACGGCCGGGATCAGCAGATAGTCGAGCATCGCCATCCAGCCCGCGATGAACCCGGCCCCCTCGCCGAGCCCCGCGCGCGCGTAGGCGAAGACCGAGCCCGCCTGCGGGGCGACGCGCACCATCTGGGCGTAGCTGAACGCGGTGAACGCCATGGCGACGGTCGACACGACGTAGACCAGGGCCACGGCGCCGTGCGACTTCGCGTCGAGCGTGCCGAAGATGCCGACGGGCGCCATCGGGGCGATGAACAGCAGCCCGTACACGACAAGGTCACGGAACCCGAGGCTGCGCCGCAGCCCGCCGTCCCGAGGCACCCGCCGCCCGCTCTCCGCGCTCGCCCCGTTCTCTTCGCGCCGCGCACTCATGCGGCCAGTCTCGTCGGCCGGACGATCTTTGGCCCGCCGGGCAGCGCAGGGGTGTCGGACCCCGGCCGTACCATGGAGCGCATGACTGCAACGCCTGCCCGCCGTGTCCTGCTCGCAGCACCCCGTGGCTACTGTGCGGGTGTGGACCGCGCCGTGATCGCCGTCGAGAAGGCCCTGGAGCAGTACGGGTCACCGATCTACGTCCGGCACGAGATCGTCCACAACAAGTACGTCGTGCAGACCCTGGAGAAGAAGGGCGCGATCTTCGTCGACGAGACGGCGGAGGTCCCCGAGGGCTCGATCGTCATGTTCTCGGCGCACGGCGTGGCGCCGACGGTGCACGAGGAGGCGGCCGAGCGGAAGCTCGCCACCATCGACGCGACCTGCCCCCTGGTCACCAAGGTGCACAAGGAGGCCGTCCGGTTCGCAGGCGAGGACTACGACATCCTCCTGATCGGCCACGAGGGCCACGAAGAGGTCATCGGTACCTCCGGCGAGGCCCCCGACCACATCACGCTGGTCGACGGCCCCGAGGACGTGGCGAACGTCGAGGTCCGCGACGACTCGAAGGTCGTCTGGCTCTCCCAGACGACGCTCTCGGTCGACGAGACCATGGAGACGGTGGACGCGCTCAAGCAGAAGTTCCCGCTGCTGGTCTCCCCGCCGAGCGACGACATCTGTTACGCGACGCAGAACCGCCAGATCGCGGTGAAGCGGATGGGCGCGGACGCGGACCTGGTCATCGTCGTCGGATCCAAGAACTCCTCGAACTCGGTCCGCCTGGTCGAGGTCGCCCTCGGTGCGGGCGCCCGCGACGCCCACCTGGTGGACTTCGCCGACGAGATCGACGAGGCGTGGCTGGAGGGTGTGAGCACGGTCGGCCTGACGTCCGGCGCGTCCGTTCCCGAGGTCCTGGTCGAGGGCGTACTGGAGTGGCTCGCCCAGCGCGGCTTCGAGGACGTCGAGCTCGTCAAGGCGGCGGAGGAGTCGATCACGTTCTCGCTGCCGAAGGAGCTCCGCCGCGATCTGCGCGCGGAGGCGGCGGAGCTGTCCGGAAAGTAGCCGGGCGGCGGCTCGCAGCAGCCGGAAGGCAGCGAGGAACGCCTGGTCACGGGCGCTTGCTGGGTGACTGTCAGTGCCCGCCCGTAACGTGGTGTCCATGAACGTGTTCGGAGTGGACATCGGCGGGTCCGGGATCAAGGGTGCTCCCGTGGACCTGGAGCGAGGCGACCTGACCCAGGAGCGGTACAAGGTCCTGACCCCGCACCCAGCGACGCCCGAGGCGGTGGCGGACGGCGTCGCGGAGGTGGTCGGCCAGTTCGGCTGGTCGGGCCCGGTCGGCATCACCTTCCCGGGTGTCGTCACGGGCAACACGATCCGCACGGCGGCCAACGTCGATAAGGCCTGGATAGGCGTGGACGGGGCGCGGCTGCTCGCCGACCGCCTGGGCGGCCAGCCGGTGACGGTGATGAACGACGCGGACGCGGCGGGCGTGGCCGAGATGAGCTTCGGCGCGGGCCGGGGCCGCAAGGGCACGGTGATCCTGCTGACGTTCGGTACGGGCATCGGCAGCGCCCTCTTCCTCGACGGCCGCCTGGTGCCCAACACGGAGCTCGGCCATCTGGAGCTGCACGGCCACGACGCGGAGAAGCGCGCCTCGACCAAGGCCAAGGAGGACGAGGACCTGACCTGGTCCCACTGGGCCCACCGCGTCCAGAAGTACCTGGCCCATGTCGAGATGCTGTTCTCGCCGGAGCTCTTCATCATCGGCGGCGGAGTGAGCCGCAAGGCCGACAAGTTCCTGCCGCTGATCGAGGGGATCCGGGCGGAGATGGTCCCGGCGGAGCTGCAGAACAACGCGGGGATCGTGGGGGCGGCGATGACGGCGGGCC
>NZ_JBHWUR010000201.1:2845-5363 GCF_042737755.1 Streptomyces sp. NPDC059994 | reverse complement strand
TTCAGAACTAACACAGTGGACGCGAGCAACTGAGGACAAGCCCTCGGCCTATTAGTACCAGTCAGCTCCACCCCTTACGAGGCTTCCACATCTGGCCTATCAACCCAGTCGTCTACTGGGAGCCTTACCCTCTCAAGGAGGTGGGAATACTCATCTCGAAGCAGGCTTCCCGCTTAGATGCTTTCAGCGGTTATCCTTTCCGAACGTAGCCAACCAGCCATGCCCTTGGCAGGACAACTGGCACACCAGAGGTTCGTCCGTCCCGGTCCTCTCGTACTAGGGACAGCCCTTCTCAATATTCCTGCGCGCGCAGCGGATAGGGACCGAACTGTCTCACGACGTTCTAAACCCAGCTCGCGTACCGCTTTAATGGGCGAACAGCCCAACCCTTGGGACCGACTCCAGCCCCAGGATGCGACGAGCCGACATCGAGGTGCCAAACCATCCCGTCGATATGGACTCTTGGGGAAGATCAGCCTGTTATCCCCGGGGTACCTTTTATCCGTTGAGCGACGGCGCTTCCACAAGCCACCGCCGGATCACTAGTCCCGACTTTCGTCCCTGCTCGACCCGTCGGTCTCACAGTCAAGCTCCCTTGTGCACTTACACTCAACACCTGATTGCCAACCAGGCTGAGGGAACCTTTGGGCGCCTCCGTTACTCTTTAGGAGGCAACCGCCCCAGTTAAACTACCCATCAGACACTGTCCCTGATCCGGATCACGGACCCAGGTTAGACATCCAGCACGACCAGAGTGGTATTTCAACGACGACTCCACAACCACTGGCGTGGCCGCTTCAAAGTCTCCCACCTATCCTACACAAGCCGAACCGAACACCAATATCAAACTGTAGTAAAGGTCCCGGGGTCTTTCCGTCCTGCTGCGCGAAACGAGCATCTTTACTCGTAGTGCAATTTCACCGGGCCTATGGTTGAGACAGTCGAGAAGTCGTTACGCCATTCGTGCAGGTCGGAACTTACCCGACAAGGAATTTCGCTACCTTAGGATGGTTATAGTTACCACCGCCGTTTACTGGCGCTTAAGTTCTCAGCTTCGCCAGAACGAATCCTGACTAACCGGTCCCCTTAACGTTCCAGCACCGGGCAGGCGTCAGTCCGTATACATCGCCTTACGGCTTCGCACGGACCTGTGTTTTTAGTAAACAGTCGCTTCTCGCTGGTCTCTGCGGCCACCCCCAGCTCACGGAGTAAATCCGATCACCAGTGATGGCCCCCCTTCTCCCGAAGTTACGGGGGCATTTTGCCGAGTTCCTTAACCATAGTTCACCCGAACGCCTCGGTATTCTCTACCTGACCACCTGAGTCGGTTTAGGGTACGGGCCGCCATGAAACTCGCTAGAGGCTTTTCTCGACAGCATAGGATCATCCACTTCACCACAATCGGCTCGGCATCAGGTCTCAGCCTCAATGTGTGACGGATTTGCCTATCACACGGCCTACACCCTTACCCCGGGACTACCACCGCCCGGGCTGGACTACCTTCCTGCGTCACCCCATCGCTTACCTACTACCACCTTGGATCGACGGCTCCACCACTTTCCATTCCCCGAAGGGTCCGGAACGGCTTCACGGCCTTAGCATTAATGGATTCGATACTGGGCGTTTCAAAGCGGGTACCGGAATATCAACCGGTTGTCCATCGACTACGCCTGTCGGCCTCGCCTTAGGTCCCGACTTACCCTGGGCAGATCAGCTTGACCCAGGAACCCTTAGTCAATCGGCGCACACGTTTCTCACGTGTGTATCGCTACTCATGCCTGCATTCTCACTCGTGAACCGTCCACCACTAGCTTCCGCTGCGGCTTCACCCGGCACACGACGCTCCCCTACCCATCCATACAGGCGTTGGCCCTATGTGTATGAATGACACGACTTCGGCGGTACGCTTGAGCCCCGCTACATTGTCGGCGCGGAATCACTTGACCAGTGAGCTATTACGCACTCTTTCAAGGGTGGCTGCTTCTAAGCCAACCTCCTGGTTGTCTCTGCGACTCCACATCCTTTCCCACTTAGCGTACGCTTAGGGGCCTTAGTCGATGCTCTGGGCTGTTTCCCTCTCGACCATGGAGCTTATCCCCCACAGTCTCACTGCCGTGCTCTCACTTACCGGCATTCGGAGTTTGGCTAAGGTCAGTAACCCGGTAGGGCCCATCGCCTATCCAGTGCTCTACCTCCGGCAAGAAACACACGACGCTGCACCTAAATGCATTTCGGGGAGAACCAGCTATCACGGAGTTTGATTGGCCTTTCACCCCTAACCACAGGTCATCCCCCAGGTTTTCAACCCTGGTGGGTTCGGTCCTCCACGAAGTCTTACCTCCGCTTCAACCTGCCCATGGCTAGATCACTCCGCTTCGGGTCTAGAGCGTGCAACTCAAACGCCCTGTTCGGACTCGCTTTCGCTACGGCTTCCCCACACGGGTTAACCTCGCTACACACCGCTAACTCGCAGGCTCATTCTTCAAAAGGCACGCAGTCACGACGCATTGAGTAAACC
>NZ_JBHWUR010000201.1:0-2748 GCF_042737755.1 Streptomyces sp. NPDC059994 | reverse complement strand
CCCAATGCGCGACGCTCCCACGGCTTGTAGGCACACGGTTTCAGGTACTATTTCACTCCGCTCCCGCGGTACTTTTCACCATTCCCTCACGGTACTATCCGCTATCGGTCACCAGGGAATATTTAGGCTTAACGGGTGGTCCCGCCAGATTCACACGGGATTTCTCGGGCCCCGTGCTACTTGGGTGTCTCTTAAACGAGCCGTTGATGTTTCAGCTACGGGGGTCTTACCCTCTACGCCGGACCTTTCGCATGTCCTTCGCCTACATCAACGGTTTCTGACTCGTCTCACAGCCGGCAGACTGTGACAAAGAGATCCCACAACCCCGTATACGCAACCCCTGCCGGGTATCACACGTATACGGTTTGGCCTCATCCGGTTTCGCTCGCCACTACTCCCGGAATCACGGTTGTTTTCTCTTCCTGAGGGTACTGAGATGTTTCACTTCCCCTCGTTCCCTCCACATGCCCTATGTGTTCAGGCATGGGTGACAGCCCATGACGACTGCCGGGTTTCCCCATTCGGAAACCCCCGGATCAAAGCCTGGTTGACGGCTCCCCGGGGACTATCGTGGCCTCCCACGTCCTTCATCGGTTCCTGGTGCCAAGGCATCCACCGTGCGCCCTTAAAAACTTGGCCACAGATGCTCGCGTCCACTGTGCAGTTCTCAAACAACGACCAGCCACCCATCACCCCACCAACAACATGGTGAGTACACTGGGGCCGGCATACCGAAGACAAGGCATAAAGCCCGTGCCCTCAGACACCCAACAGCGCGCCCGGCCCTCCCGCCTCACTCCTGCTTCGTTCCACGCCCAAGGGCAGTACTTGAAGAAAAAGATCACCGGAAGTGCCGAATAGTCAACGTTCCACCCATGAGCTGACCGTGCAGAACATTTGCCTGCAATCGGTACTGTGCTCCTTAGAAAGGAGGTGATCCAGCCGCACCTTCCGGTACGGCTACCTTGTTACGACTTCGTCCCAATCGCCAGTCCCACCTTCGACAGCTCCCTCCCACAAGGGGTTGGGCCACCGGCTTCGGGTGTTACCGACTTTCGTGACGTGACGGGCGGTGTGTACAAGGCCCGGGAACGTATTCACCGCAGCAATGCTGATCTGCGATTACTAGCAACTCCGACTTCATGGGGTCGAGTTGCAGACCCCAATCCGAACTGAGACCGGCTTTTTGAGATTCGCTCCGCCTCACGGCATCGCAGCTCATTGTACCGGCCATTGTAGCACGTGTGCAGCCCAAGACATAAGGGGCATGATGACTTGACGTCGTCCCCACCTTCCTCCGAGTTGACCCCGGCAGTCTCCTGTGAGTCCCCATCACCCCGAAGGGCATGCTGGCAACACAGAACAAGGGTTGCGCTCGTTGCGGGACTTAACCCAACATCTCACGACACGAGCTGACGACAGCCATGCACCACCTGTATACCGACCACAAGGGGGCGACCATCTCTGGCCGTTTCCGGTATATGTCAAGCCTTGGTAAGGTTCTTCGCGTTGCGTCGAATTAAGCCACATGCTCCGCTGCTTGTGCGGGCCCCCGTCAATTCCTTTGAGTTTTAGCCTTGCGGCCGTACTCCCCAGGCGGGGAACTTAATGCGTTAGCTGCGGCACCGACGACGTGGAATGTCGCCAACACCTAGTTCCCAACGTTTACGGCGTGGACTACCAGGGTATCTAATCCTGTTCGCTCCCCACGCTTTCGCTCCTCAGCGTCAGTAATGGCCCAGAGATCCGCCTTCGCCACCGGTGTTCCTCCTGATATCTGCGCATTTCACCGCTACACCAGGAATTCCGATCTCCCCTACCACACTCTAGCTAGCCCGTATCGAATGCAGACCCGGGGTTAAGCCCCGGGCTTTCACATCCGACGTGACAAGCCGCCTACGAGCTCTTTACGCCCAATAATTCCGGACAACGCTTGCGCCCTACGTATTACCGCGGCTGCTGGCACGTAGTTAGCCGGCGCTTCTTCTGCAGGTACCGTCACTTTCGCTTCTTCCCTGCTGAAAGAGGTTTACAACCCGAAGGCCGTCATCCCTCACGCGGCGTCGCTGCATCAGGCTTTCGCCCATTGTGCAATATTCCCCACTGCTGCCTCCCGTAGGAGTCTGGGCCGTGTCTCAGTCCCAGTGTGGCCGGTCGCCCTCTCAGGCCGGCTACCCGTCGTCGCCTTGGTAGGCCATCACCCCACCAACAAGCTGATAGGCCGCGGGCTCATCCTTCACCGCCGGAGCTTTTAACCAGATGCCATGCAGCACCCGGTGTTATCCGGTATTAGACCCCGTTTCCAGGGCTTGTCCCAGAGTGAAGGGCAGATTGCCCACGTGTTACTCACCCGTTCGCCACTAATCCACCCCGAAAGGCTTCATCGTTCGACTTGCATGTGTTAAGCACGCCGCCAGCGTTCGTCCTGAGCCAGGATCAAACTCTCCATGAATGTTTACCGGTAATCCGGTCCACACACACGAAAGAGCGGGACAGTCACGTCGGAATAAGACCGACCGTCCTCAGCGTCCTCGCTGTGTAATCGCCTGCCCGCCACAAGGGCCGACAGGACTTTTCAAAGGAACCTCCAACCCACCATGACGATGGGCCGGGGTTGTCAATCTGGCGTTGACTTTTGGCACGCTGTTGAGTTCTCAAGGTACGGACGCTTCCTTTGTTCCCGTTTCCGGGCCCTCCGGGCGCTTCCTTCGTTTCCGACTCTATCAGACTCTTTCGTGTCCGATTCCC
>NZ_JBHWUR010000200.1:0-5609 GCF_042737755.1 Streptomyces sp. NPDC059994 | reverse complement strand
GCACGGCAGTAGCCGCGCCCCTCGGGCGTACCGGTTCCGCGGCCTTACAGGCAGTACCGCTCGCGGGCTTCCTTCACGGACGAGGCCTTGACCTCGCCGCGGCGGGCCAGCTGGGCCAGGGCCGCGACCACGATCGACTGGGCGTCGACGCCGAAGTGGCGGCGGGCCGCGTCACGGGTGTCGGAGAGGCCGAACCCGTCGGCGCCGAGCGAGGAGTAGTCCTGTTCGACCCACTGCGCGATCTGGTCCGGGACCTGGCGCATGTAGTCGCTGACCGCGAGGACCGGGCCCTCGGCACCGGCCAGCGCCTGGCGTACGTACGGGATGCGCTCCTCGCCGCGCAGCAGCGCGGCGTCCGCCTCCAGGGCGTCGCGGCGCAGCTCGGTCCAGGAGGTCGCGGACCACACGTCGGCGGCCACGCCCCACTCCTCGGCGAGCAGCCTCTGGGCCTCAAGGGTCCAGTGGATCGCGGTGCCGGAGCCGAGCAGCTGGATGCGTGCGGGGTTGGCCGCCGCCACGTTCAGCCCGGCCGACTCGGCCGTGTTGAAGCGGTAGAGGCCCTTGATGATGCCCTCGTCGATCCCGGCCGGCTTGGCGGGCTGCGGCATGGGCTCGTTGTAGACGGTGAGGTAGTAGAAGACGTTCTGGTCCTCGCCCGGAGCCGCCTCGCCGTACATCCGGCGCAGACCGTCCTTGACGATCGTGCCGATCTCGTACGCGAACGCCGGGTCGTAGGTGAGCGCCGCCGGGTTGGTCGCGGCGATCACCGGCGAGTGGCCGTCGGCGTGCTGCAGGCCCTCACCGGTCAGCGTCGTACGGCCGGCGGTGGCGCCCACCAGGAAGCCGCGGCCCAGCTGGTCGCCGAGCTGCCACATCTGGTCGGCGGTGCGCTGCCAGCCGAACATCGAGTAGAAGATGTAGAACGGGATCATCGCTTCGCCGTGCGTGGAGTACGCGGACGACGCGGCGATGAAGTCGGCCATCGAACCGGCCTCGGTGATCCCCTCGTTGAGGATCTGGCCGTCCTTCGCCTCGCGGTAGTACATCAGCTGGTCGCGGTCGACCGGCTCGTACGTCTGCCCCTTCGGCGAGTAGATGCCGAGCGAGGGGAACAGCGACTCCATACCGAAGGTACGGGCCTCGTCCGGGACGATCGGGACCCAGCGCTTGCCGGTCTCCTTGTCGCGGATGAGGTCCTTGACCAGGCGGACGAACGCCATGGTGGTGGCCATGGACTGGCTGCCGGAGCCCTTGTCGAAGGCGGCGAACGCCTTGTCGGCCGGGGCGGGCAGCGGGGCGAGCGCGTGCGTACGACGGGCCGGGGCGGGCCCACCGAGGGCGGCGCGACGCTCCTGGAGGTAACGGACCTCCGGGGAGTCGACACCGGGGTGGCCGTAGGGCACGACACCATCGACGAACTGCGAGTCCGAGATCGGCAGGTCCAGCAGATCCCGCATGTCCTTGAACTCGTCGTTGGAGAGCTTCTTCATCTGGTGGTTCGCGTTCTTGGACGCGAAGCCCTCACCGAGGGTGAAGCCCTTGACGGTCTGCGCCAGGATGACCGTCGGCGCACCCTTGAACTCCAGGGCGGCCTTGTACGCGGCGTACACCTTGCGGGGCTCGTGGCCGCCGCGCGAAAGGTGGAAGCACTCAAGGATCTTGTCGTCGGAGAGCAGCTTCGCCATCTCGACGAGCGCCGGGTCCTTGCCGAAGAAGTCCTCGCGGATGTAGGCCGCGTCACGCGTCTGGTACGTCTGCACCTGCGCGTCCGGGACCTCGCGCAGGCGGCGGACCAGCGCGCCGGTGGTGTCGAGCGCGAACAGCTCGTCCCAGGCGCCGCCCCACAGCGACTTCACGACGTTCCAGCCGGCGCCGCGGAACTGGGCCTCCAGCTCCTGCACGATCTTGAAGTTGGCGCGGACCGGGCCGTCGAGGCGCTGCAGGTTGCAGTTGATGACGAAGGTGAGGTTGTCGAGGCCCTCACGCGCGGCGAGCGCGAGTGCGGCGGTCGACTCGGGCTCGTCCATCTCGCCGTCACCGAGGAAGGCCCACACGTGTGACGCGGAGACATCCTTGATATTGCGGTTGGTGAGATACCGGTTGAACCGGGCCTGGTAGATGGCGGAGAGCGGCCCGAGACCCATCGAAACGGTCGGGAACTCCCACAGCCAGGGCAGTCGGCGCGGGTGCGGGTAGGAGGGCAGGCCGTTGCCGCCGGACTCCTGCCGGAAGTTGTCGAGGTGCGTCTCGCCCAGGCGGCCGTCGAGGAAGGCGCGGGCGTAGATGCCGGGGGAGGCGTGGCCCTGGATGTAGAGCTGGTCGCCGGACCCGTCGCGCTCCTTCCCCTTGAAGAAGTGGTTGAAGCCGGTCTCGTACAGCCAGGCGGCGGAGGCGAAGGTGGCGATGTGGCCGCCGACGCCGTGCTTGGAGCCGCGGGTGACCATCGCGGCGGCGTTCCACCGGTTCCACGCCGTGATCCGGCGCTCCATCTCCTCGTCACCGTCGATGACGGGTTCGGCGGAGCTGGGGATGGTGTTGACGTAGTCCGTCTCCAGCAGCTTGGGCAGGGCCAGGCCCGCGCCCTCGGCGTGCTGGAGCGTGCGGCGCATCAGATACGCGGCCCGGTGCGGGCCGGCGGCCTTGGCGACGGCGTCGAGGGAGGCCGCCCACTCGGCGGTCTCCTCGGTGTCACGATCCGGGAGCTGGTCGAGCTCGCTCGGAGACTTGGGCGTGGGGTCGATCATGATCGCCGCCTTCCGGACAGGAGGGGGGTGGAGAAAAAGCCTTGTCTGGCAGGACAGGGCGGTGGACCGGGTAAGTCCGCCGTCGACTGTAAGCCGCCGATCGATGATCGATCAAAGCGTTGAGTGAAAAACTTCTTGATATCGACAAAGTCGGCACAGGGTGCCGTGGATGGGGGCACGGGGTGCCTTGTTTTCGCAGGTGGGGAGGGTTACGGATGAGCGGGGGCGCCGGAGTATGAGCGGGGCGCACCCCCACTCTCCCTGCGGGGCTGCGCCCCGTATCCCGTGTTCGTCTGCGGGTCGGTGGGGGCTGGTCGCGCCCGCGCGGCGGAGCCGCACAATGTCACAGCCCCGCGCCCCTTTTGGGGCCGGTGTTTGTGTGCGGGTCGACTGTGGTTGCTCGCGCAGTTCCCCGCGCCCCTGGATGCGCCCCTTCGGGGCGCCCAGGGGATTGCCGCGCAGCGGCATTCAAGGGGCGCGGGGAACCGCGCGACCAGCCACAGGCGGCCCGCAGACGAACGGGGGCCGGGGCGGAGCCCCGAAGCGGGGTGCAGGGGCAGCAGGCCCCGCGAAGGGGTCCGGGGGCGTAGCCCCCGGGAAGCGGGCCTCAGCCACCCACCCGCCCCCGGGGTGGGGCTACGCCCGCGGCGCGCAGCCCAGGACGTGGGACTTGACCAGCGTGCCGATCCGCGGATCGTGCCGCCGGAACGCCGCCACCAGCTCCTCGTGCTCCTCCGCGTACGACTTCTGGACCGTGCCGAGCCATCGGATGGAGAGCGCCGTGAAGACCTCGATGCCGAGGCCCTCCCAGGTGTGGAGGAGGACGCTGTTCCCCGCCGCCCGCACCAGTTCACGATGGAACCCCACCGTGTGCCGCACCTGCGCCGTCCCGTCGGCCGCCGCGTCCGCCTCGTACAGCGCAGCCACATGCGGCTCCAGCGCCGAGCAGTCCGCGGCGAGGCGGTCCGCGGCCAGCTCGGCCGCGATCTGCTCCAGGCCGGCCCGGACGGGGTAGCTCTCCTCCAGGTCGGCCGCCGTCAGGTTCCGTACACGTACGCCCTTGTTGGGGGCCGACTCGATCAGGCGGAGGGACTCCAGCTCCCGCAGGGCCTCCCGGACGGGCGTCTGGCTCACCTGGAGCTCGACGGCGATCCGGCGCTCCACGATCCGCTCACCGGGCTTCCAGCGGCCGCTGACGATCCCCTCCACGATGTGCTCGCGGATCTGCTCGCGCAGCGAGTGGACGACGGGCGGGGTCATGAAGAGCTCCTTCACGCGAGCGGTGACCTCTAGACAATACGGCGGCGCCCCCACCAGGAATCACTCCGGGCAGGGGCGCCTTCGTCACAGACCGTACGGCCGCGGGTCCTACAGGCCGAGCTCGACCTCGAACTCGCCGGCCTCAAGGATCGCCTTGACGGCCGACAGGTAGCGGGCCGCGTCGGCGCCGTCCACCAGACGGTGGTCGTACGAGAGCGACAGGTACGTCATGTCGCGGATGCCGATGACCGTGCCCTCGGCGGTCTCGATGACCGCCGGGCGCTTGACCGTCGCGCCGATGCCCAGGATGGCGACCTGGTTCGGCGGCACGATGACCGTGTCGAACAGCGCACCGCGCGAGCCGGTGTTGCTGATCGTGAAGGTCGCGCCGGACAGCTCGTCCGGGGTGATCTTGTTGGCGCGGACCTTGCCGGCCAGCTCGGCCGTGGCCTTGGAGATACCGGCGAGGTTCAGACCGCCCGCACCCTTGATGACCGGCGTCATCAGACCCTTCTCGGAGTCCACGGCGATGCCGATGTTCTCCGAGTCGAAGTACGTGATGGTGCCCTCGTCCTCGTTGATCCGGGCGTTGATGACCGGGTGGGCCTTCAGCGCCTGGGCCGCCGCCTTCACGAAGAACGGCATCGGGGACAGCTTGACGCCCTCACGGGCGGCGAAGGAGTCCTTCGCCGCCGCGCGCAGCTTCATCAGCTTGGTGATGTCGACCTCGACGACCGAGGTCAGCTGGGCCTGCGAGTGCAGCGCCTTCATCATGTTGTCGCCGATGACCTTGCGCATCCGGGTCATCTTGACCGTCTGGCCGCGCAGCGGGGACGCCTCCAGGGAGGGGGCGGCCTTCGCGGCGGGGGCAGCGGCGGCGGCCGGCGCCGGAGCGGCGGCCTTGGCGGCCTCGGCCGCGGCGATGACGTCCTGCTTGCGGATGCGGCCGCCGACGCCGGTGCCCTTGACCGCGCCCAGGTCCACACCGGACTCGGAGGCGAGCTTGCGGACCAGCGGCGTGACGTACGCGCCGTCGTCGCCGGAGGTGGCGACCGGGGCCGGAGCCGGGGTCACCGGAGCCGGAGCGGCGACCGGCGCGGGGGCCGGGGCGGCGGGCGCGGCCGGGGCGGCCACGGGGGCGGCCGGGGCCGGAGCCGGAGCAGCCGGGGCCGGAGCAGCCGGGGCGGGCGCCGGAGCAGCGGCCGGAGCCGGGGCGGGGGCGGGGGCCGGAGCCGGGGCGGCGGGGGCCGGAGCGGCGGCGGGCGCGGCACCGGCGGCGCCGATGACGGCCAGCTTGGCGCCGACCTCGGCGGTCTCGTCCTCGCCGACCACGATCTCCAGGAGCACACCGGCGACCGGGGCGGGGATCTCGGTGTCGACCTTGTCGGTGGAGACCTCAAGCAGCGGCTCGTCCTCGGCCACCTCCTCGCCGACCTGCTTCAGCCAGCGGGTGACGGTGCCCTCGGTGACGGACTCGCCCAGGGCGGGGAGGGTCACGTCGGTGCCGGAGGCGCCACCGGCCGGGGCGGCGGCCGGGGCCGGGGCCTCGGCGGCGGGCGCCGGGGCGGCCGGAGCCTCGGCCACGGGGGCCGGGGCGGGAGCGGC
>NZ_JBHWUR010000199.1:0-5702 GCF_042737755.1 Streptomyces sp. NPDC059994 | reverse complement strand
CACCCCGGGCCCCCCTTTTCGCGTCGTCAGTTCCCAGCCGCCTCGGCGGCCTTGGCCGCCTTCGCGGCCTCCTCTTCCGCTTCCATCTCCGCGAACACGTCGATGGGCGGCGGGGCCTTGGCCAGGAAGATCCAGGTCAGCCAGACCGCCAGCAGGAACGGCGGGATCTTCAGGGCGATCAGCACCCAGCCGAGCTGGGAGGTGTTGGCCCACCAGTAGAGCGGGAAGAGGATCGCGCACTTGGCGAGCAGGATCAGGCCCCAGGCCCAACTGGCCTTCGCGTACGCCTTCTTGCGGCCGGGGTTCCTGGTGCGCCAGGACAGGTTCTCCTTGAAGACCGGGCCCAGCATCAGCCCGATCAGCGGGACCCCGAAGAGCGTGGTCACCAGATACGTGACGGCCAGGCCCAGGGTGTAGATCATGCCCGGCAGATAGAAGTCCTTCGCGTTGCCCGTCATCATCGCGAAGACCACGCCGAAGGCCACGCCGAAGACGCCGCTGAAGGCGTGCTTGACGGTGTCCTTGCGGATCAGCCGGACCACGAGGAGCAGCAGCGAGACCGCGACGGCGGCGATCGCCGAGCTGTGCAGATCCTTGTTGACCGTGAAGATGGTGACGAAGAGGAGCCCGGGCAGGCACGTCTCCACCATGCCCCGGATCCCGCCGAACGCCTCGAAGAGCGCGGCTTCGGTGACGGCTTTGGCGTCGGCGTCCGGTGCGGTGCGCGCGTGCTTGGCGGCGGTCGTGGTGGTCGGCTTGTCGACTGACGTCACCGGCTACTCCTGTCCGAGCGGTCGGAGTTCGTATTTGGGGTTGAACAGCACCCGCCGGCCGTGGCTCATCGAGATCCGGCCCGAGGCGATCAGCTTGCGGCCCGGCTCTATGCCCACGATCGAGCGCCGTCCCAGCCACACCACGTCCAGCGGGGCGGTCCCGTCGAAGAGCTCGGCTTCCAGCGCCGGGACGCCCGCCCTCGGGCGCAGGGTGACCGTCCGCAAGGTACCAGTCACCTTGACTATCTGGCGGTCGTCGCAGTCGGAGATGCGGGTGCACCCCGTGGCCTGCGTGTCCTCCTGCAGTTCCGCGGAGTGCAGCTCCTCCTGCGAGGTGGACAGCCGGTCGAGCATCCGGCGGAAGCGCCCCGCGGGCTTCTCGGTTCGAAGGTCAGCACTCATACAGAAAGCGTACCGGCCCCCACCGGCACGGGAGGTGTCCGCGGCCATCCCGCCACGAGCCCGCTCACACCCCGCTCACCGCGCGGACACAGCCCGCTCACCGCTCGAACCGGTACCCCATCCCCCGCTCCGCGATGCTGCACCTCCCGGGGGACGACCCCCAGACCCCCAGCAGATCTCCACGGCTCACCGCTCGAACCGGTACCCCATCCCCGGCTCCGTGATGCTGCACCTCCCGGGGGACGACCCCCAGACCCCCAGCAGATCTCCACGGCTCACCGCTCGAACCGGTACCCCATCCCCGGCTCCGTGATGAAGTGGCGCGGATGCGAGGGGTCCAGTTCCAGCTTGCGGCGCAGCTGGGCCATGTAGACGCGCAGGTAGTTCGTCTCCGTCCCGTAGGAGGGGCCCCAGACCTCCTGCAGGAGCTGTTTCTGGCTGACCAGCCGGCCGGTGTTGCGGACCAGTACCTCCAGGAGGTGCCATTCGGTGGGCGTGAGGCGTACGTCCCGGCCCTCCCGGTTGACCTTCTTCGCGGCCAGGTCGACGGTGAAGCCCTCGGTCTCCACCGTCACCACGTCGTCCGCGCCCTCGCCGCCGACCGGCTCGGCGCGGCGGACGGCCGCCCGCAGCCGGGCGAGCAGCTCGTCCATGCCGAACGGCTTGGTGACGTAGTCGTCGGCGCCCGCGTCCAGCGCCTCGACCTTCTCGTCGGAGGTGTGGCGGGCGGAGAGCACCAGGATCGGTACCCGGGTCCAGCCGCGCAGCCCCTTGATCACCTCGACGCCGTCCATGTCGGGCAGGCCGAGGTCCAGGACGACCACGTCGGGGTGGCGGGCGGCCGCGAGCTGGAGGGCGGTCGCCCCGTCGGGAGCCGCGTCCACCTCGTACTTTCTCGCCTTGAGGTTGATCACGAGGGCGCGGACGATCTGCGGCTCGTCGTCCACCACCAGCACCCGGGTCATACGGATCCTGCTTTCTGCCGTGGGCCGAGGGTCACGAGGTGACCTGGGCGGAGAGGTCGGCGACGACCGGGCCGGGGCCGGGCACCGCCCTGAGGGTGAGCACCATGGTCATTCCGCCGCCGGGGGTGTCCTCGGCGGTGAGGGTGCCGCCCATCGACTCGACGAATCCCCGGGCGACCGCGAGCCCCAGTCCCACTCCGGCGCCGCGCGGAGCGTCACCGTACCGCTGGAAGGGCTCGAAGATCCGTTCCTTGCTCTCGTCCGGGACGCCGGGGCCGCGGTCGGCCACCCGGACCTCCACGCGGTCGCCGAGGGCGCTGGCGGCCACCAGGACGGGCGCGGCGTCGGGGCTGTACTTGACGGCGTTCTCGACGATGTTGGCGACGGCCCGCTCCAGGAGCCCGGAGTCGACGGCGACCATCGGCAGGCTCTCGGGGATGTCCAGCTCGACGCTGTCCTCGGGGACGCCGCCGAGCGCCATCGGGACCACCTCGTCGAGGTCGATCTCGCGGATGATCGGCCTGACGGTGCCGGTGTTGAGGCGGGACATGTCGAGGAGGTTGCCGACGAGGTGGTCGAGCCGGTCCGCGCCGTCCTCGATGCCCGCCAGGAGCTCGGCCTCGTCGTCCTCGGACCATTCGACGTCGTCGGAGCGCAGCGAGGTGACGGCGGCCTTGATGGAGGCCAGCGGGGTGCGCAGGTCATGGCTGACGGCGGCGAGCAGCGCGGTGCGGATGCGGTTGCCCTCGGCGAGCTTGCGCGACTCCTCGGCCTCGTCGACCAGGCGCTGGCGGTCCAGTACGACGGCGGCCTGGGCGGCGAAGGCGCCGAGCACCCGGCGGTCCTCGGCGGGCAGCACCCGGCCGCTGAGGGCCAGCGCCATGTGGTCGCCGACCGGCATGTCGACGTCGGCGTCCTCGGGGCGGGCCACGGGGTGCGGGCCGACGCTGCCCGCGCGGGTCCACGGCTCTACGTCGCCCGCCCGCTCCAGGAGGGCCACGGACTCCATGGCGAAGGTCTCGCGGACCCGCTCCAGGAGCGCGTCGAGCGTGGTCTCGCCGCGCAGCACGCTGCCCGCCAGGAACGAGAGGATCTCGGACTCGGCGCGCAGCCGGGCCGCCTGGTGGGTGCGGCGGGCCGCGAGGTCGACGACGGAGGCGACCGAGACCGCCACCAGGAAGAAGATCGCGATGGCGAGGATGTTCTTGGGGTCCGCGATGGTGATCTGGTGGACGGGCGGGGTGAAGTAGTAGTTCAGCAGGAACGAGCCGAACGCGGCGGAGGCGAGCGCCGGGAGGAGCCCGCCGAGCAGGGCCGCGGCGACCGTGAGCGTCAGGAAGAGCAGCATGTCGTTGGCGAGCCCGAGGTCCGCGTCGACGTTGGTCAGCAGCAGGGTGAGCAGCGCGGGTCCCGCGACGCCCGAGAGCCAGCCCCAGATGCTCCGGGCCCGCCCGAGCCGCGCGCCGCGCGCCACCGGAAGCCCGCGCCCCTTGGCGACCTCTTCGTGGGTGACGATGTGCACGTCCAGGTCGGGCCCGGACTCGCGGGCCACGGTGGCGCCGACGCCCGGCCCGAAGACGTACTGCCAGGCCTTGCGGCGGCTGGAGCCGAGGACGATCTGGGTGGCGTTGACGCCCTGGGCGAACTCCAGGAGGGAGGCCGGGACGTCGTCGCCTATGACGTGGTGAAACGATCCGCCGAGGTCTTCGACCAGGGTGCGCTGGACGGCCAGCTCCTTGGGCGAGGCCGAGGTCAGCCCGTCGCTGCGGGCCACGTACACCGCGAGGATCTCGCTGCCGGAGCCCTTGGCGGCCATCCGGGCCGCGCGCCGGATCAGGGTGCGGCCCTCGGGCCCGCCGGTCAGACCGACGACGATCCGCTCCCGGGCCTGCCAGGTGGAGCGGATGTTGTGCTCGCCCCGGTACTGCTGGAGGTACTCGTCGACCCGGTCCGCGACCCACAGCAGCGCGAGCTCGCGCAGCGCGGTCAGATTGCCGGGGCGGAAGTAGTTGGACAGGGCCGCGTCGACCTTGTCGGACTTGTAGATGTTGCCGTGCGCCATCCGGCGGCGCAGCGCCTGCGGCGACATGTCGACGAGCTCGATCTGGCTGGCCCGCCGCACCACCTCGTCGGGCACCGTCTCGCGCTGGCGCACGCCGGTTATCGACTCGACGACGTCACCCAGCGACTCCAGGTGCTGGATGTTGACGGTCGAGACGACGTCGATGCCCGCCTGGAGCAGCTCCTCGACGTCCTGCCAGCGCTTGGTGTTGCGCGAGCCGGGCACATTGGTGTGGGCGAGTTCGTCCACCAGGGCGACGGCGGGCCTGCGCTCCAGGACCGCGTCGACGTCCATCTCGGTGAAGACCGAGCCGCGGTACTCGATGGTGCGCCGCTGGATCTGCTCCAGGCCGTGCAGCATCACCTCGGTGCGCGGTCGCCCGTGGTGCTCCACGAACGCCACCACGCAGTCGGTGCCGCGTTCCACGCGCCGGTGGCCCTCGGACAGCATCGCGTACGTCTTGCCGACGCCCGGTGCCGAACCGAGGTATATCCGTAGCTTGCCGCGTGCCATGGCCCCATTGTCTTTCAGAGAACTGCTGCGTACGCGGTGCCGACCTTACGGCCCCCGATTCCGGCAAATCGGACCCGGGGCGCGGCTGAGCTGCCGTATTGACGCGATTCTGATACGCGGGGTGGGGCCCGGGGCGGTCAGCCGTGGTCGGTGATCCGCCCGTCGCTCAGCTCCAGGACGCGGTCCGCGAGCCCGAGCAGCTGGGTGTCGTGGGTGGCGACCAGGGCGGTGACGCCCTCGCTGCGCACGACCGCGCGCAGCAGCTCCATGACCGCGAGCCCGGTCTCGGCGTCCAGCTGGCCGGTGGGCTCGTCGGCGATCAGGAGCGCGGGCCGGTTGGCGAGCGCGCGGGCGATGGCGACGCGCTGCTGCTGGCCGCCGGAGAGCTCGCCGGGGCGCTGCTGGGCGTGGTCGCCGAGCCCGACCAGGGCGAGCAGCAGCTCCACGCGCGCGTCGCGCTCGCGCGGGTCGGCCTTGCGCAGCCGCATCGGGACGCCGACGTTCTCGGCGGCCGACAGGATCGGGATCAGTCCGAAGGACTGGAAGATGAAGCCGATACGGTCGCGGCGCAGCGCCAGCAGGCCCTCCTCGCCGAGGTCCGCCAGGTCCGTGGAGTCGACGGTGATCCGGCCGCCGTCCGGCCGGTCGAGCCCGCCGACCAGGTTGAGCAGCGTCGTCTTGCCGGATCCGGAGCGCCCCTTGAGGGCGACGAGCTCGCCGCGCGGCACCTCGAAGGACACCCCGCGCAGCGCGTGGACGGCGGCGGCGCCTTCCCCGTACGAGCGGCGCAGGTCCTCGACGCGGACCATCGGCCCGCTGCCCGGCTCCTGCGCGACCGCCGTGCCGCGCCCGCTGGTGCTCTCGCTCATGTCCGCTCCCCCGTACGTATGTCCCCGGCCGCGCCAGTATGTGCAGGAGGCACCCGTCTGGGCAATGCGTACGGGACCCGGAAACGGCGGCGGGCCGTACCCCGCGAAGGGGTACGGC
>NZ_JBHWUR010000198.1:0-5828 GCF_042737755.1 Streptomyces sp. NPDC059994 | reverse complement strand
GAGACCACCTCAACCCACCCCCCACCCCCGGAGGGTTTAGGGAACGGGCGGGGTGGGGGCCCAATAACGCGGAGCCATCACGCCGCCACATTCGTCCGGCGCTCCCCCGCACTCGCCCCCGCCACCACATCCTCCCCATCCCCCAGCCCCAGCCCCAGCCCCCGCATCAGCAGCCAGTACCCCCCCGCCCCCACAGTCCCCAGCACCGCACAAGCCCCCCACAACCAGTCCGCCCCGAAGTGGTCGACGACGAAGCCCGACATCAGGGGGGCCACCAGCGCCGCCACCGACCAGGACATCGTGTACACGCCCTGGTAGCGGCCCCGCCCGTGGACGGGGGAGAGGCGTACCACCAGCCCCGTCTGGGTGGGCGAGTTGACGATCTCGGCGAGGGTCCAGACGCAGATCGTCAGCGCGTACACCCCCACCGAACCGGCGAACGCGGTGAGCCCGAACCCGTACCCCGCCAGCAGCGACGACACGATCAGCAGACGGCGTGGATCGCGGTGCTCGATGGCCCGCGTGACCGGGATCTGGAGGGCGACGATCAGCACGCCGTTGACCGCCATCGCCAGGCCGAAGTCCGCGCTGGAGAAGCCGTCCGCGCCCATGGCGACCGGCAGCCCCACGTAACCCTGCTGGAAGATCAGGGAGATGAGGAAGGAGAGGCCGACGACGCCCATGAAGCGGCCGTCGCGGAACACCGTCCCGAGGCCGACCTCCGGCTCCGGCTCCGACTCCGGTGCCGACGCCGTACCCGTCCCCCGCCCCCGCGACTCGACCGTCGCCACCCGCTCCGGCCGCGACTCCGGCAGCTTCAGGAAGACCAGCACCGCGCACGTCAGCGTCAGCGCCGCCTCGCCGAGGAAGCCCGCCAGATAGCTGTGCTGCGCGACGAAGCCGGCGCCCGCCGCGGAGACCGCGAACCCGAGGTTGATCGCCCAGTAGTTGAGCGAGAACGCCCGCATCCGGTCCTCGGGCTTCACGATGTCCGCCATCATCGCCTGGACGGCCGGGCGCGAGGCGTTGGAGGCCATGCCGACCAGGAAGGCGACGGCGACGATCGCCGCCGGGTCGGTCATGAAGCCGAGCAGCGCCACCGAGAAAGCCGTCGCCGTCTGGGCGGCCATCATCGTGGGGCGGCGGCCGAGCCGGTCGGTCAGAACGCCCGCGCCGAGGGAGGAGATCACGCCGCCCAGGCCGTGCAGGGAGACCACCAGGCCCGCGTACGAGGCCGAGTAGCCGCGCTCATGGGTCAGATAGAGGGTCATGAACGTGGCGACGAACGCCCCGAGCCGGTTGATCAGCGTGCTCGTCCACAGCCACCAGAACTCCCGGGGCAGACCCGAGACGCTCTCTCGTGCGGCACGTCTGAGACTGGCGACGGACATCGGTTTCCCCCCGGAACGGCAAGCTGGCTACGAGCGCCCGGCACGCCCACGCGGCACATGGCCGTGTAAGTGGTGCTGGCGATAGCCGCAACTTACGATCCGGCGGCTCTCACCCGCCACTCAATTGACGCCGTCCGTCAATCGTCCACGTGCCGAGACGCTCCCGGCACCTTGCTCCCCGCGCGCGCGACGGCCCGCGAACGTCGATTACGCTCGGACGCATGGCCGACGCACCGTACAAGCTGATCCTCCTCCGCCACGGCGAGAGCGAGTGGAACGAGAAGAACCTGTTCACCGGGTGGGTGGACGTCAACCTCACCCCGAAGGGCGAGAAGGAGGCGGCGCGCGGCGGTGAGCTGCTCAAGGACGCCGGCCTGCTCCCCGATGTGCTGCACACCTCCCTCCAGAGGCGCGCGATCCGCACCGCCCAGCTCGCGCTGGAGTCCGCGGACCGCCACTGGATCCCGGTGCACCGCAGCTGGCGCCTGAACGAGCGGCACTACGGCGCGCTCCAGGGCAAGGACAAGGCGCAGACGCTCGCCGAGTTCGGCGAGGAGCAGTTCATGCTGTGGCGCCGCTCGTACGACACCCCGCCGCCGGAGCTCGCGGACGGCACCGAGTTCTCGCAGTCCGAGGACGCGCGCTACGCCTCCATCCCGCCGGAGCTGCGCCCGCGCACCGAATGCCTCAAGGACGTCGTCGTCCGCATGCTGCCGTACTGGTACGACGGCATCGTCCCGGACCTGCTCGCGGGCCGCACGGTGCTGGTCGCCGCCCACGGCAACTCCCTGCGCGCGCTGGTCAAGCACCTCGACGGCGTCTCGGACGCCGACATCGCGGGCCTGAACATCCCGACCGGCATCCCGCTCGTCTACGAGCTCGACGCGGACTTCAAGCCCGTCAAGCCGGGCGGCACCTACCTCGACCCGGACGCGGCCGCCGCCGCGATCGAGGCGGTCAAGAACCAGGGCAAGAAGTAGTCGTCAAGAAGTAGTCGTCAAGAAGTAATACGTACGGCTACGCACGAGAGGGGCCCCGTCCGATTCCCGGGCGGGGCCCCTCTCGTATCGCGTTCTCAGCAACCGCCGCCGCACTGGCACGGGCCGCCCGACTGGCAGCCGCACTGGCAGCCGGGACCGCAGGAGCAGCCGTCGGCTTCGGTGGTGGGGGAATCTGGCATGGGTCCCTCCCGGGGGTAGGCGTGCCTTACCGGCATACGAGCCTCACCCCGTCTGGTACCCAATCCGAAGGGCGCATCACCGGCGCATACGCGCAGAGGGCGCGCCACGCGTCGTTTCGCGCTCCTGTGCGCCCTCGGCCCTACGCGCCCTCGACCTGCGACGGCGCCTGGAGCTCGTCCGCGTGCTCGCCGGTGACCAGGTACACGACCCGCTTGGCGACCGAGACCGCGTGGTCCGCGAACCGCTCGTAGTAGCGGCCGAGCAGCGTCACGTCGACGGCCGTCTCGATGCCGTGCTTCCAGCGGTCGTCCATCAGGTGCTGGAAGAGCGTGCGGTGCAGCAGGTCCATCTCGTCGTCGTCCTGCTCCAGCTGGAGCGCCAGGTCGACATCCTTGGTGATGATCACCTCGGCGGCCTTCGCCATCAGGCGCTGGGCCAGCTGGCCCATCTCCAGGATGGTGGCGTGCAGGTCGTGCGGGACCGCCCGCGCCGGGTAGCGCAGCCGGGTCAGCTTGGCGACGTGCTGGGCCAGGTCGCCCGAACGCTCCAGATCGGCGCTCATCCTCAGGGACGTCACGACGATGCGGAGATCCGTCGCGACGGGCTGCTGGCGGGCCAGCAGGGCTATCGCCCGCGCCTCCAGGTCGTGCTGCAGATCGTCGACCTTCTGGTCGGCGGCGATCACACTCTCGGCGAGCTTGAGATCGGCGTCGAGCATGGCCGTCGTGGCGCGCCCGATCGCCGACCCGACAAGGCGGGCCATCTCGACCAGGCCCTCGCCGATCGAGTCAAGTTCCTCGTGGTACGCGTCCCGCATGGGTGTCCCTCTTTCAATGACTGCGGCAATGACTCCGGGAATGACTCCGGGGGAGGCAGGGGATGTCGTGATCCCCACGCTCCCACGTTCCGTGGGTTACGCGTCCGATTCGGCCACACCAAGTGAACCAGCACTATCACCATGGTGAACTCTGGGCGACGAACGTTCGAGCAGGCACCCGGATGGCTGGGAGAGTGTCGGTGCGCCCGCATAACCTGGATGCATGGACGTGAACGCGGCGGTCGCCGCAGCTGCAGCGATCGCCGGGTTGTGCACCGGCGTCATCGCCATGCTGGCGTTCCGCTGGAGCGAGCGCGACCAGGCGCGGCCCACCCGGACATCCCTGCACACGGACGCGGTACTGCCGCCCGGCGTGGACACCGTGCTTTCGGTGCTCCGCTCCTCGGCGGTGGTGCTCGACGAGAGCGACTCGGTGGTCAAGGCCAGCTCCGCGGCGTACGCACTGGGGCTGGTCAGGGGCGGAAAGCTGGCCGTGGAGCCGATGCTCCACATGGCCCGCGACACCCGCCGTGACGGTGAGATACGGCAGGTGGAGCTGGATCTGCCGCGCCGGGGCACCGGCCGGGGCGAGGCCCTCGCGGTCTCCGCCCGGGTCGCCCCCCTCGGCTCCCGCCTCGTACTGCTCCTGGTCGAGGACCTGACCGAGGCCAGGCGCATCGAGGCCGTCCGGCGCGACTTCGTCGCCAACGTCAGCCATGAGCTCAAGACGCCGGTCGGCGCGCTCTCCCTGCTCTCCGAGGCCGTCATGGACGCCTCGGACGACCCCGAGGCGATCACCCGCTTCGCGGGCCGGATGCAGATCGAGGCCAACCGGCTGACCAATCTGGTCCAGGAGCTCATCGACCTGTCCCGGGTCCAGAACGACCACCCGCTGGACGACGCCGAGCCGGTCCGGGTCGACGAGCTGGTGGCCGAGGCCATCGACCGCTCCCGCCACCCCGCGTCCACCAAGCAGATCACGATGGCCGCGGGCGGCACGGCGGATCTGTACGTCTGGGGCCACCGCGGCCAGCTCGCCGCCGCCCTCGGCAACCTCGTCGAGAACGCGGTCAACTACTCCCCGGCCAGGACGAGGGTCGGCATCGCGGGCCGCCGCGTCGCCGCGCCCGGCGGGGACCTCATCGAGATAGCCGTGACCGACCAGGGCATCGGCATCTCGGAGAAGGACCGGGAGCGCGTCTTCGAGCGCTTCTACCGAGTCGACCCGGCCCGCTCCCGCGCCACCGGTGGTACGGGCCTGGGCCTGGCCATCGTCAAGCACGTGGCCGCCTCGCACGGCGGGGAGGTCACCGTCTGGAGCTCCGAGGGACAGGGCTCCACCTTCACCCTGAGGCTGCCGGAGGCCGGCGCCGTACGGGACCGCGCCGCATCCGACCCCGCAGGCCCGGACGACGACGCCGTCGACGAGCCGCCGTACGACACCTTCCCGACCGCGCACGACTCCACCACTGTGCCCCCTGCCCCGGAGGTCCTTCCGTGACCCGAGTGCTCGTCGTCGAGGACGAGGAATCGTTCAGCGACGCCCTGTCCTACATGCTTCGCAAAGAGGGCTTCGAGGTCGCCGTGGCGGCCACCGGGCCCGACGGGCTGGACGAGTTCGAGCGCAACGGCGCCGACCTCGTGCTGCTCGACCTGATGCTGCCGGGGCTGCCCGGCACGGAGGTCTGCCGCCAGCTGCGCGGCCGCTCCAACGTCCCGGTGATCATGGTCACCGCCAAGGACAGCGAGATCGACAAGGTCGTGGGCCTCGAAATAGGAGCCGACGACTACGTCACCAAGCCCTTCTCGTCCCGTGAGCTCGTCGCCCGCATCCGCGCGGTGCTGCGCCGCCGGGGCGAGCCGGAGGAGGTCACCCCGGCGGCCCTGGAGGCCGGCCCGGTCCGTATGGACGTGGACCGCCACGTGGTCACCGTCTCCGGCGGCAAGGTCGACCTGCCGCTGAAGGAGTTCGACCTCCTGGAGATGCTGCTGCGCAACGCGGGCCGCGTGCTGACCCGTATGCAGCTGATCGACAGAGTCTGGGGCGCGGACTACGTCGGCGACACCAAGACCCTCGACGTCCACGTCAAGCGCCTCCGCGCCAAGATCGAGCCGGACCCGGGCGCGCCGAGGTACCTGGTGACGGTGCGAGGCCTGGGCTACAAGTTCGAGCCGTAGACAGCCCCTCGAACCCCGACTGGCCGGACGGAGTCCGGCACAGCGCTCCGAAGCCCGCGCAGCGGTGCGAGGGGCGCACGCGGGAGGGGTTCGAGCCGTGAAGAGCGTTACGGCCCGTACGCAGCGGTACGGCCGGTACGGACGAGGAGGGGGGCCCGGCGAACGGCCGGGGCCCCCCACCGTAACCAGGGGGAGTGAGTGGACCCCCCCCCGGCGGGGCCGGGGCCCCGGCGGGGGCCCCGGGGGGGGGGGGGGTGGCGG
>NZ_JBHWUR010000197.1:0-6020 GCF_042737755.1 Streptomyces sp. NPDC059994 | reverse complement strand
ATCAGACTCTTTCGTGTCCGATTCCCAGTCAGCGGGACTCGCTTTCCAGGTTTTCGCTTTCGCGTTTCCCTTTCCGGCGACTCCGACTCTATCAGAAGCATTTCGGCCGAGCTAATCGGCTTCGTGGTTCGAATCAATCGGAGATGGCTCTTCTTCGAGAAATTCAATTCCCGGGGAGAGCGAGATAGATGTTAGCCAGTGCGCCCGGACCTGTCCAGTCCCGCGCAACCGTTTGAATCTACCTCCCCACGCGAACTGTGTCAACAGTTTTTGTGGGCGAAGAGGACAGTACCAGGTCAGAGGGGTCGTACGCACATCACGCGGCAGTGGGAAGCCCGGCGCTGCGGTCCGGTTCGTCGACGTCGCCCGTCTCGCCCTCGCGTACTGCTCGGCCGCCGAGCACGTAGACGTACAAGAGAAATGCCAGCTCGGCGGCGATGCCGATGGTGATGCGGGCCCAGGTGGGCAGGCCCGACGGCGTGACGAAGGCTTCGATCAGGCCTGAGACAAACAGGACCAGGGCCAGGCCGATGGCCATGCCCAGGGCCGCGCGGCCTTCCTCGGCGAGGGCGTCGCGGCGGGCGCGGGGGCCGGGGTCGATGACGGTCCACCCAAGGCGTAGCCCTGTACCCGCCGCTACGAAGACGGCGGTCAGTTCGAGAAGGCCATGCGGGAGGACCAGGCCGAGGAAGGTGTCCAGGCGGCCGGCCGAGGACATGAGGCCGATGCCCACGCCCAGGTTCAGCATGTTGGAGAAAAGGACCCAGAGGACCGGGAGCCCCAGGAAGGCGCCCAGGACCAGGCACATCGCGGCTGCCTGCGCGTTGTTGGTCCAGACCTGAGCCGCGAAGGAGGCCGCGGGGTGGCTTGAGTAGTACGTCTCGTACTCACCACCGGGTCGTGTCATGTCCCTGAGCGTCTCCGGAGCGGCGATCGACGACTGGACCTCGGGGTGGGTGCCGATCCACCAGCCGATGATCGCGGCCAGCGCGGTCGAGAGCAGGGCCGCCGGAATCCACCATCTACGCGCGCGATAGACGGCTGCCGGGAATCCGGCGGTCAGAAAGCGCGCGGCGTCGCGCCAGGAGGCGCGGCGGGTGCCGGTCACCGTGGCGCGGGCACGGGCGACGAGCTGGGTGAGACGGGCCGTGAGCTGCGGATCCGGAGTCGAGGACTGTATGTGCGAGAGGTGCGTCGACGTGCGCTGGTAGAGGGCGACGAGTTCGTCGGCCTCGGCGCCGGACAGTCGGCGGCCACGGCGCAGTAGCTGTTCGAGTCGGTCCCACTCGGGATGGTGGGCGGTGACGAAGACGTCGAGGTCCATGGTCGGCTGCTGCTCCAGGCACTGGGTGCGTACGGTCCGTACTACTGCGGCGCGCTGCGGGCCAGCTTGGCAGACTGAGCTTTTCGAGGGTCCGGGAAGGTCGCCGCTTTGGCGGCGACGGCGAAGGGTGGGTACCGGTGAGTGCGCTGGTCACGGGGGATGCGGTCGTGCTGGGGCTGCGGCCCGCGCGGCTGCCCAGTCGCGCGCTCGCGCTCCTCATCGACATGGTGGTGGCCTGGGCCGCCTACTTGATCGTGTCGTTCGCACTGTTGCTGGCCACCGCGTCGCTCGACGATGCCGCGCAGGCGGCGATGGCCGTCGCCCTGTTCGTCCTCGTACTCGTAGGAGCGCCCATAGCGGTCGAGACGCTGACGCATGGACGCTCGTTGGGGAAGCTCGCCTGTGGCCTTCGGGTGGTGCGCGACGACGGAGGGCCGATCCGCTTCCGGCACGCGCTCGTGCGCGGGGCCATGGGCGTGGTGGAGATCCTGCTGACCTTCGGGGTGGTCGCCTGCATCGCGTCGCTGGTTTCGGAGCGGGGGCGGCGGATCGGAGATGTGTTCGCGGGGACCCTGGTCGTTCGGGAGAGGGTGCCGGTCGGACGGGCCGCCGCCGTGCCGCCTCCTCCGCCTTGGCTGATGGGACGTTTCTCCGGGCTCGATCTGTCGGGGGTGCCGGACGCGCTGTGGCTGGCCGTACGGCAGTACCTGACGCGAATGGGGCAGCTCGACGCGCAGGTGAGCTGGGCGATGGCGGTCCGGCTGGCCGACGATCTGGTGGCGCGGACAGGGGCGCCGGCGCCGCAGGGCGTGCCTCCGGCCGCGTATCTGGCGGCGGTGATGGCCGAGCGGCAGACTCGGGACGCGCGGCGGGCGTTCGGGGCGGTGCGGGCGGCGGGCGGGGCCGGCGGCATCGCCGGATACGGGGATTCCGGTACGGCGGTGGGCGGGGCAGCGGCCATGGGCGAGGCCTCGGCCCCGGGTCCTGCCGCGTCGGCGCCTCACGGCGCGGCGCACATCGCGGGCGCGCCCGTCCGGACCGCCGCTCCCCCGCGTATGCCATCCGCGGGCACGGCATCCGCCTCCTCGGCACCGAAGCCGGGGCCCGAGGCCGAGCCCGAGCCCGATACTCGGTCCGCCACGGGCTTCGTGCCGCCTGTCTGAATCAACTGACCCGATCCGTCAGCCCCATCCGTACAGGTCATCCGGCTGCGTCTGCTTGGCGCGCCCACACTCGGGCTGCCTACCGCGCCCAGGCCGTCGGCGGGCTTTCGAGGGATTCGAGCTCGATTCCGGGAGCCGCGAGGACCACGTCACCGGCGATGTGGACGACGTGCTGTTCACCCGTGTCCAGGGCGCTGACCTGGTACTCGTCCACGGCCAGGGGGCCGTTGTCAGTGGCGTGCGCTTCACTGTTCACCAAGGCCCAGGACTGGTCGAGGGTGCGGGGGGCGAGGACCGGGTCGGTGAAGGCGACAAGGCGTACGCGGGTCGCGGGGGAACCGGGGGTGAGGCGGAGCAGACGTGATGTGGCGATGAGGAACGCCGGGGACATGCCGGTGAAGGCGTGGGCGGGGACGTTGCCTTCGGTGGCGTGAGTGCCGGTGGGGTCGGTGCGGACCCAGGTGACGCCGTCGAGGGCGGCGCCGCGCACCTGCCAGCCTCCGGCGTGGAGTTCGAGGCGGATGGGGCGGCCGAGGTCGTCGAGGGCGAGGTCGACGGAGCCGGCGGGATCGCCGGAGGGGGTGGTGATCTGAGAGACGTAGCGCCAGCCGGAGGGGCCGGGCGCGCAGTGGAAGTGTTCTTCGCCGAGGGGGGTGTGGTCGTGCGGATCGTGAAGCGAATACCGGCCGCGGGGCATGGGGTCTTGTGGTCCTCGGGGGCGTAGGGGTGGACCGTTGTACAGAGCGGGGTACGGGGCAGGCCCCCGGCACGGGGGTCCGGGGGCCTGCCTTGTACCGCTGTTCTCGGTACTACGTTCTCGGTACCGCGGCTGTTGAGTCCGTCAGTTACGGAATCAGTAGCGGTAGTGGTCCGACTTGAACGGGCCATCGACCTCGACGCCGATGTACGCGGCCTGCTCGGGGCGGAGCGTCGTGAGCTTCACGCCGAGCGAGTCGAGGTGGAGGCGGGCGACCTTCTCGTCGAGGTGCTTGGGCAGCACGTAGACGTCGGTCGGGTACTCCTCGGGCTTGGTGAACAGCTCGATCTGGGCCAGGGTCTGGTCCGCGAACGAGTTGGACATCACGAACGACGGGTGGCCGGTCGCGTTGCCCAGGTTGAGCAGGCGGCCCTCCGAGAGGACGATGAGGACCTTGCCGTCGGGGAACGTCCAGGTGTGGACCTGCGGCTTGACCTCGTCCTTGACGACGCCGGGGATCTTGGCGAGGCCGGCCATGTCGATCTCGTTGTCGAAGTGGCCGATGTTGCCGACGATGGCCTGGTGCTTCATCTTGGCCATGTCCGCGGCCATGATGATGTCCTTGTTGCCCGTCGTGGTGACGAAGATGTCGGCCTTGTCGACCACCTCGTCGAGCGTGGTGACCTGGTAGCCGTCCATCGCCGCCTGCAGGGCGCAGATCGGGTCGATCTCGGTGATGATCACTCGCGCGCCCTGGCCGCGCAGGGACTCCGCGCAGCCCTTGCCCACGTCGCCGTAGCCGCAGACGACGGCGGTCTTACCGCCGATGAGGACGTCGGTGGCGCGGTTGATGCCGTCGATCAGGGAGTGGCGGCAGCCGTACTTGTTGTCGAACTTGGACTTGGTGACCGCGTCGTTGACGTTGATCGCAGGGAAGAGGAGGGTGCCGTCGCGGTGCATCTCGTACAGACGGTGGACACCGGTCGTGGTCTCTTCGGTGACGCCGCGGATCTCGGACGCCAGCTGGGTCCACTTCTGCGGGTTCTCGGAGAGGGTGCGGTTCAGCAGGGTGAGGATGTAGCCGTACTCCTCGCTGTCCGCGGTGGACGGGTCCGGGGCCGCACCGGCCTTCTCGAACTCGACGCCCTTGTGGACCAGGAGCGTGGCGTCACCGCCGTCGTCCAGGATCATGTTCGGGCCGCCGGTCGGGGTGTTCGGCCACGTGAGGGCCTGCTCCGTGCACCACCAGTACTCCTCCAGGGTCTCGCCCTTCCAGGCGAAGACCGGGACGCCCTGGGGGTTCTCGGGGGTGCCGTTCGGGCCGACCGCGATGGCGGCGGCGGCGTGGTCCTGGGTGGAGAAGATGTTGCAGGAGGCCCAGCGGACCTCGGCGCCGAGGGCGACGAGGGTCTCGATCAGGACGGCGGTCTGCACCGTCATGTGCAGGGAGCCGGTGACCCGGGCGCCGGCGAGCGGCTGGGTGGCGGCGTACTCCTTGCGGATCGACATCAGGCCGGGCATCTCGTGCTCGGCGAGGGTGATCTCCTTGCGCCCGAAGGCGGCGAGGGAGAGGTCGGCGACCTTGAAGTCCTGGCCGGCGTCGACAGTCGTCATGGCGAGCTGCTCCTCGTAGGTGGGTCGAGGGTGGGTACGGAAGGTCTGCGGGCGCGCCTGGGCACGGCAACGGCCACGCGGGCGCCAACGGGTGCCCGGCGGACATCACGATGTCCGGGTGGACACCGGAGTGTCCGTGGGCACCCAGCGGTGCCCGTCGTGCTCACAGCGCAGTCCGTCGGAGGCCCTCTCTCCCTCGGCCGGTGCGCGTGGCGTACCGACCGACCGCCATCAGCAGCGACGTCTGGCTCTGGTCACGAATCTACACCGATCGGCCCAGCCGCCCCCAGCCCGTCCCGGATGGCGAGGTGGAGACATTCAGGGTCGGGAGCCTTCCCAAAGAGGATCAAGGAGGGGCAGCAAGGGTTAGCCGTGAGCGTCGCGGGTGGGGAGGTGGCACTGGCCGCGGATGCGGCGATGGCCGTCGACCGCGTTCCGGTTGGGGTGGCTCCGGGGGCAGCCCTTGCCGCCGCCGCGACTCCGGGCCGTACCGGGGGCGCTTCCGGTGCGAGCGGTGTCGGCGATTCTCCTGATGAACGTCCCGGCGGCTCCAGGAGTTCCGGCCGATCCCACGCCCCCGAAGGCTCCGAAGGCCCCGCAGGTTCCGGCGCCCCCGCCGACTCCCGCGAAGTCCTATCCGGCTACCTCACCCCGTACACCGTGAAGGTCACCCTGGCAGCGGGCGAGAAGGAGGCTGCTATCCGGGAGATGGTCGAGCTGCGGGCCGCAGCGGGAACGTACGGGATGTCGACGAGCTCGTACTGGTCGCGTCGGCGCGTGAGGCGCCGGGCACGACCGGGCTCGGCGAGGTGATCGCGATTCCGCACGCCGAGACGGATGCGGTGGCGACGCCGACCGTGGAATTCGCCCGGTCCTCCGAGGGGATCGAGTGGGGCGCCCTGGACGGGTGAAGGCCAAGCTGCTCTTCATGATCTCGGTGCCGGGGCCGGCGGCCGGGGGACGAGCACCTGCGGATCCTGGCACGGCTCTCGCGCCAGCTCATGGACCTGAGTTCCGAGTGCGGTTGGCGGGAGCGCCGGACGAGGCGGCCGTACTCGCGGTGCTGAGCGAGACCCAGTAGAGGGTGCGTCCAGCAGACGTTCGGACCCAGTAGCCGTGCGGACCCCGTAGACGTGTGGGCGGGGCGGGAAGTCCTCTCCCCCCCCCCCCCCACACACCCCAGCCCAAACCACCACCCCCCAACAACATAGCCCCGAAAAAA
>NZ_JBHWUR010000196.1:0-6403 GCF_042737755.1 Streptomyces sp. NPDC059994 | reverse complement strand
ACCGGCCCGCAGAAGAACGCGGGGCCTGGGGGGCGAAGCCCCCGTGGCGGAGTGCAGGGGCCGCAGGCCCCGCCCGGGGTCCGGGGGCGCAGCCCCCGGGAAGCGAGCCTCAACCACCCACCCGCCCCCGGAGGGTTCAGGGGAACGGGCGGGGTGGGGGTCAACCCGGCACCGCCTCCCGAAGGCGCAGCACCCGCGTCACCCCCAACCGCGCGGACCCCCGCTCCACCTCCGCCAGCAACCCCGCCCCCGCCACCTCCGTATAGCCCACCTCCCCCCACCCCGGCGCGATCGCCGTGCGCGTCGGCGCGGACGGCGGCAGGCGCGCCCGGCCCGCCTCCGCCCGCAGCGGCGACGACAGCGGGGTCGACACCGTCACCTCGTCGTCCCCCGGCAGCACCAGGACCAGCGCGCTGGGGCGCCGCGCGGGCCCCACGTACCCCACCACCACCCCCTCCCACGTCTCCGTGTGCCGCAGCTTGCGCCACGCGCGCCTGCCGCCCCGGTACGGGGAGTCGTCCCGCTTGGCCACCAGGCCCTCGATCCCGCTCGCGGGGAGCGTCTCGTACCAGGTGAGGGCCGTCTCCACGTCACGAGTCGCCGGGACCGGCTGGAGCGGGGGGCCCAAAGGGCCCAGCAGGGTCACCAGTCGGGCCCGGCGCTCCCCGTACGGCAGGCGCCGCACGTCCTCGCCCCCGTCGGCGAGGACGTCGAACGCCGCGTACGACGCCGGCAGCCGGGCCGCGAGCAGCCCGGCCCGCCCCGGCGTCGCCGCCGCCCGGCGCTGCACCGCCGCGAAGTCCGTGCGGCCGCCCGTCCACACCACGACCTCCCCGTCGAACACGCACCCCGCCGGCACCGCCAGCGCCGCCGTCGCCAGGTCCGGGAACGCGGCCGTCACGATCCGCCCCGACCGGGCCTGGAGCACCACCCCGTCGGCCTCCCGGAACACCACCATCCGGTGGCCGTCGAACTTCGGCTCGTACCACCAGCCCGGCCCGCGCGGCAGCTCCCGTACGGACTGCGCCAGTGCCACCCGTACCGGCGGCCGGACGCTCACGGCAGCCGCCCCGCCCGGTTGAGGTTGATCAGTGGGCCGAGCAGGTCTCCGTCCCGTGCCAGCCTCGGTTCGATGTCTCCCAGGAGGAAGACCAGGTCGGCGGCGCTGCGGCAGGACTCCACCTCGTCCCACGACACCGGCGCCGACACCGTCGGCCGCTCCCTCGCCCGGAGGGTGTAGGGCGCCGCCGTCGTCTTCGCCGCCGCGTTCTGGCTGTGGTCGACGAACACCTTGCCGGGGCGCAGCGCCTTCGCCATGCGGTGCGTGACCAGGTCCGGGAGTGCCGCCTCCGCCTCCTTCGCCAGGTCCTTCGCGTACTGGGAGACCTGCTCGGACGGGGTCGGTTCGAGGGGGACGAGCAGGTGCAGGCCCTTGGAGCCGGAGGTCTTCGCGTACGCGTGCAGGCCGTCCGCCGTCAGGCGCTCGCGCAGCCACCGCGCCACCGCGCAGCACTCCACCACCGTCGCCGGGTCCCCGGGGTCCAGGTCGAAGACCATGCGGTCGGCCCGCGCGGGCGCGTCCGCCTGCCACTGGGGGGTGTGGAACTCCACCACCAGGTTGGCCGCCCACATCAGGGTCGACAGGTCCGGGACTGTCACCTGGCGCGCCTCGCTGTCCTCGGAGCGCGGCACCGGGGCCGTCGTCACCCAGGAGGGTGTGCCGGGCGGGGGATTCTTGGTGAAGAAGAGCTGGCCCCCGGGGCCGTCCGGGTAGCGCAGGAACGACAGCGGCCGGTTGTGCAGATGGGCTAGGAGCGCCCCGGCGACGGACGCGTAGTAGTGCAGCACCTCGCCCTTGGTGGTGCCGGTCGCCGGATACAGCACCTTCTCCAGGTTGGAGAGCGCGATCCGCCGCCCCTCCACCCATGTGATCGGCGTCATACGATGAGAATCCCACTAATCCCGGCAGAGGGGATGAAGAGTGCGATCCATATGGAATGGTGCGATCTCATTCGGGCTGGTCAGTATTCCGATCAAGCTCTTCAACGCCACCGAGAGCCACTCGATCTCGTTCCGGCAGATCCACACGGAGGACGGCGGACGGGTCCGCTACCGCAAGGTGTGCGAGCTGGACGGCGAGGAGCTGGAGGCGTCCGAGATCGGCAAGGCGTACGAGGACGCGGACGGGTCGCTGGTCCCGATCACCGATGACGACCTGGCCGCGCTGCCGCTGCCCACCGCCAAGACCATCGAGATCGTCGCGTTCGTGGCGGCCGACTCCATCGACCCGCTCCAGATCGACACGGCGTACTACCTGAGCGCCAGCGGTGTCCCGGCGGCCAAGCCGTACACCCTGCTCAGGGAGGCGCTCAAGCGGAGCCGGAAGGTGGCCGTCGCCAAGTTCGCGCTGCGCGGGCGCGAGCGGCTCGGGATGCTGCGGGTCGTGGACGACGTCATCGCCATGCACGGGCTGCTGTGGCCGGACGAGATCCGCGCCCCCGAGGGCGTCGCCCCGGACAGCGATGTGAAGGTCCGCGACGCCGAGCTCGATCTGGCCGACGCTCTGATGGACACCCTGGGCGAGGTCGACGTCGAGTCGTTGCACGACGACTACCGGGAGGCCGTGGAGTCCCTCATCGCCTCCAAGGCGGGCGGCGCGCTGCCCCCGGCCGAGGCCCCGGAAACCAAGGGCGGCGGCAAGGTCATCGATCTGATGGCCGCGCTGGAGAAGAGCGTGCGCGCGGCGAAGGAGGCGCGCGGCGAGGAGGCGGCGGAGCCGGCCGAGGTCACCGAACTCAAGCCGCGCAAGACGGCCGCCCGCAGGACGGCCCCGGCGAAGAAGACCGCGAAGGCGGCCACGAAGACCACGGCCAAGACCGCCACCAAGACCACGGCCAAGGCCGCCACCAAGACCACTTCGGCCAAGACCGCGACCAAGTCGACGTCGAAGACCGCCGCCAAGAAGTCGGCGGCGTCCCCCAAGACCTCCGCCGCGGGCGCCAAGAAGTCCACCGCCACCACGGCCAGGAAGACCGCGAAGAAGACGGCTCCCCGCAAGCGCGCGTCGGCCTGACGGCCCTGGGGGCCTGTCCGGCGGATCCGGTCGGCACGCGGGGGTCTGGCACGCCCTGGCCCCCAAGGCCTTGAGGGCCAGGGGGAGACCCCCCCGCGGCGTTGTCGTCGGTTGGCGACGGTCCGCGTCGACGCCCTCCTCCGCCTCGCAGCATCGGGGTCTCCCCTGCTCGAACGAAGGGGAGAGCTTGGGAAGCACCAGCCCCCGCTCACCAGCACCGAAAAAGCACCCCGGGCCGAAGCCGACCAGATCCCCCGCACAGGCCCTGGTACGCCCACGGGGAACCTTGATCGGAGCAGCCCTTACGGCGCCGTCACACGCCTCGGGCGACGGGCTCGCCCAGCGCCTCCAGCTCCGCGTCCAGGTCGCGCGCGTGCACCTCGCGGGGCAGCGCGAACATGCCGAGCGCCACCAGCACCAGGATCCCGACCCCGTACCAGAGGCTGAGGTCGAAGCTCTTGACGAAGTTGTGGCTGACGGCCTCCTGGCCCTGCTTGGTCAGGATCGGCTGGACCTTGTCGGCGCCCGGCACCGAGGAGGGCTGACAGCTGGCCGGGACCTTGGTCGGATCCGACTCGGCCGAGCGGTCGTGCACACACGCCCGGAAGCCGTTGACGATGTCGTCGACGCCGCCCGCCGGGACCCCGGCGGCCACCAGCTCCTGGCGCAGGGCCGGGGTGACCTTGTCGACGCCGTGGTCGGAGTCGCTGGACAGATGGCCGAAGAAGAGCACGCCGACCAGGGCGACGCCCAGCGCCATGCCGACCTGCTGGGTGGTGCCGAGCAGACCGGAGGCGGAGCCCGCGTCCTTGGCGGGCACCTTGGTGAGGATCGCGTCGATCATCGGGGCGACCACCAGACCGAAGCCGAAGCCGGTCACGACCAGCGGCGCGATCATCTGCCAGGACGGGATGTCCGGACCGTAGTGGTGGGCGACGAAGATGTACGCGGCGAAGCCGAGCGCGTTCAGGAGCGCCCCGCCGATCAGCGTGAGGCGCCCGATGCGCGGGGTGAACACCTCGACCGCGAGGCCGGAGCCCGCGGCGGCGCCGACCGCGAAGGCCGCGCCGGTCAGACCGGCGCGCATCGGCGACCAGCCCAGACCCAGCTGCATGTACAGCGTCCACACCAGGAAGAAGCCGCCGAGCGCGATCCAGAACAGCGTCCAGACCAGCATGCCCGCGGTGAACGCCCGCTCCTTGAACAGGGTGAGCACCACCAGCGGCGAGCCCACGGTCCGGGTGCGGTGCCGCTCGAAGACGACCAGGATGCCGAAGACCACGATCGAGCCCGCCATCAGGAGGTACGTCCAGACCGGCCAGTCGAGCGCACGGCCCTCGGCGAGCGGATAGACCAGCATCAGGATGCCGGTCACCGCGATCACCACGCCGATCGGGTCCAGCTTGGGCGCGGCGGGCGACTTGGACTCGCCGACGAAGAACCAGGCGGCGATCAGCGCGCCGATACCGACCGGGATGTTGACCAGGAAGATCGGACGCCACTCCAGGTCGGCGATGTTCGCGTCGACCAGTACACCGCCGACGATCAGACCGGCCACCGACGCCGATCCGAGCACACCGCCCCAGATGCCGAGCACCTTGCCGCGCTCCTCGGACGGGAACGTGACGTGGATGATCGCCAGGATCTGCGGGACCATCAGACCGGCCATGGCGCCCTGGAGGAAGCGCGCGCCGATGAGCATGCCGGGGCCACTGGCGACACCGCAGAGCGTCGAGGCGATGGTGAAGCCCGCCACGCCGATCAGGAACATCTTCTTGCGGCCGTAGATGTCGCCGAGCCGCCCGCCGGTGATCAGCAGGGCCGCGAAGCCCAGTACGTATCCGGCCACGACCCATTCGATCTGGGTGTAGTCGGCGTGCAGGTCCTTCTGGATGCTCGGGATGACGACGTTGACGATCGTCACGTCGAGCATGTCCATGAACCCGGCCACCAGAACGATGATCAGGGCGAGCCAGCGGCGCGGGTCGAGCGGCGGCGCTCCGCCGGACGCGTCGGCTCCGGCGTGGGTGTCGTGAGTCATGGCGTTTCTACCTCTGGCCGATCGTGGTGACCGGGGCCGTCCGAGCCCGGTCATGACGGATGGAGTGTGATGAGACGAGTGCCATTTGCGGGTCTCCTTGCCACAGGGGCAGGAAAGAGTGCGTCACCGAGATGACGACACAGGGTCTGGGGGTGTGACTTTCCGCAGGTCACACCCCTTTTACGCCCGTGCAGGCGGCCGCCCCGCGGATCGCTCCGGCGATCGGGCGGGGCGCAGGGCGGAGACGGGCGGGGGCGCATGAAAGCGCCCTCCCGCAAGGGGTGTTGGGGCCATGACAGGCCGACACCACCGCTCAAGAAGGCACTCACATGCTCCGGCGGCCTGAACCGCTGCCTAAGTCGCTCAAGCGACCGGCTGCTTGGTGGTGAACTCGGCGAGCAGGCGCTGGGCCTCCGCGTCGGCCTGGTCCGCCGGGACGAGAACGCCCTCGGGGGTGAGGCGCCGCGGCTCGGCGCCCGCCATCCGCCAGTCGAACTTCGCCGCCAGCTCGAAGAGGTCGGACTGGATCAGCGGGCCGCCCTTCTCGTGCTCGGCGGCGAGCGCGGTCGGGTGGTACAGCTCGTAACCGCCCGGCAGGTGCAGCGTCAGGAAGTGGCAGCCGCCCTCGACCGTGGTGGACCAGGTGTGCTCGGTGCCCTTGGAGATGTGCGCCATGCCGCCGGGGCCGAGCGTGGTCACCTCGCCGTCGATGTACATGACCAGGGAGCCCTCCAGGACGAAGTAGGTCTCGTCGGACTCGGCATGCGTGTGGAGCGGCGGTCCGGGGGTGGCGGCGGCTATCTCGCCTTCCACGAGGGCGGCGGCGCCATCCGTGGCGCCACTCGGCAGGACGATTTCAAACCCGCGGCGTCCGGCAGGACGGTCCTCGGGGTAGATGATGGTCGTCATGGATCCCTCTCTGGCTTGATTTCTCTCAAGTGGTTACGGGTTTAGCACGGGGCGGCGGGTGCGGGTCAAGCAGCGCTCAACTTGCCCGTCGGGCGCGGCTCCAGTGACACTCAGGCCCCTGGTGAACAGCTCTAGCACGGCTGTGTGCGAGCGCGGGATTTCCGCAGTTGGACAGTTGTGGACGGACAGTTGTGGTCACCGCTGGGTGTCCCGTCAACGAAATTGCCGGGAGTTCAGGGATATGCGTCGGAAAGACCCCGGTCTGTCGTTTTCCCGTCCGGCATCTCTGCGGCATCCGTCCGATGTCCATCCGATGTCTGTCCGGTTTTCTGCGTGTCGCGGTCGCGGAATTTCCCGAAATGCCGACGGGCGGGTACGGG
>NZ_JBHWUR010000195.1:0-6542 GCF_042737755.1 Streptomyces sp. NPDC059994 | reverse complement strand
CGTCGACCGGCGTCGACGAGGGCCCCGGCGTGCGCTGGGCGCGCGTCCGCCCTTACGGCCGACTGCTGCTGTGGGGCCTTGGCGGGCGTCGGCCCGGCGTGCGCCGGCAGGACGCCGATCCCGGTGACGGCCATCGCGACGACGGCGCCGTACGCGAACGTGGACTTCCCCCGTACCGTGGTCATGGAATCGTTCCTTTCCTGAGTGGTCCCCGGAGGACTCATGCCCTCGGTGTGCGGAACACCCTAGGAATCCCGGCTGCCGCCTGGCATTCACCGTGGGATTGAACCCATATGAACTTCGGTGGCAGTCCCGGAGGGCGACTCATACCTGGGCGGTAGGTCGCTCGCGGTGGACGGCGCGTGTCCGGCGGGTGGCGCCGTGGGGTCCGCGCCGGACAGGAACGCCGCTGCCTGTGCCTCGATGTGGACGGCGCCCAGCGCTCCCGCCCAGCGCGCGATCTCGCGGGCCAGCGCCTCGGCGCCCGCCGCGTCGCCGGTGGTACGGGCGAGGACCGCGAGCAGCATCTGCTGCGAGAGCGTGCCGGGGACCAGACCGGCCCGCGCCCCCAACTCGGTGGCCCGCTCCCAGCGTTCGCGCGCCCGCACGGGGTCGCCGTGGTCGTGGTCGTGATCGCCGAGGTGGCGCAGGGCCTCACGGGCGAGGCGGTCGTCGCCGGATTCGGCGGCGTGCAGCGCAGCCGCGTAGTGGGCGGGCGCGGCGTCGCGCTCGGCGAAGAGGTTGTCCGTGATCAGGCCGAGGTACATCTCCGCCCAGCCCGCCCGTACGGAGTCCGGGGCCCGCTCGCGCAGCGCCGCGGCCCGGCGCCGGACGTCGGCGAGCACGTCCGCGTCCTTGCCCTCCGGGCCGAGCCGGAAGGTCCCGCCGACGAGGATCTGGCCCGCGTAGTCGTGCCGCAGCCGCAGGAACGCCAGGTCCCAGCGGCCGTCGGAACCGAGGTCGGCGGCGGCCTCCTCCGCGGCCTCCAGGCGCTTGGCCGTCAGGTCGGTCCCGCCGAACCAGTCGTTCTCCAGGGCGACTTCGACCGCCGCCAGGGCGATCCGCGCCCGGCCCTCCCGGTCGCCCGGGGCCGCCGCATCGAGCAGAGCCGCCGCCCGGCGCCACCGTCCGCCCCGCGCCAGCTCCAGAGCGGCCGCGACCACGTCGTCGACCGGGACCCAACTCCTCGTACTCACCTTGGTGTTCGTCATGGCGAGGAAGGTAGTTATCCGAAAAACTATCCACAAGGAAACTACTTTGGGCGTAAGCCGTGCGAGACGTGACGAGGGGGTTTGCCGTGCCTGAGGACTCGGCCGATCGGCAGGTGGCGCACTGGGCGCGGGAGCTGGACCCGTACGACCCGGTGAAGGAGGCGATCATGATGCGCCTGGCGATCCTGGGGCGGCACCTCGCCCGTACACGCCGGGAGACCCTGGACTCGGACGGGCTCAGACACGCGGAGTTCAAGATGCTCCTGATGCTCCGCCGCGAGGGCCCGCCGTACACCACGAGCCCATCCGGTCTCGCCGATCTGCTGGGCCTCACCCGGGGTGCGCTGTCGTCCCGGCTCGGGCCGCTGGAGCAGGCCGGTCTGATCACCCGGGCGACCGACGCGACCGACCGCCGCCGTGTCCACGTACAACTCACCGCGGCCGGGCATGAGGCGCTGCGGGGGCATCTCGACTCCGAGGGCCGGGGCGAGGAGGCCCTGCTCTCGGTGCTCACCGATGAGGAGAGGCACGCTCTCGCCGGTCTGCTGCGCAAGCTGGTCGTGGGCGTCGAGGTTGGGCCCGGGGCGCCTTGACGCCCCTGGTCACCCTGATCGGCCTGCCTGGTCACGCTGTGTGACCGCGTGGGCATCACCCGCCCCGCCGCCCACAGCGCGCCCTGGCGCAGCCGGATTGGCCACTTTAAGTGTCCGCACGACCCGTGCATTTCACGGAAGTACGGCGCAAGCTGGAATCGGAGCCGGGCCGTCTATCCCCGAGCAGACGGCCCCGCTTCGTCCGGGGCGCCGCCGACCGCGGGAGGACGGCGCCCCGTAAACGCGCCCGCGCTCAGCCCGCCAGCTCCGGGTGGTGCAGCCGCGCCACCTGCGGGTGGGCCCGCAGCCAGCCCTTCAGCTCATTGCGGCCGTACTCGGCGTGCAGCGGGTTGTCGGCGCTGTGCGCCACACCCGGCGCGTGCGCCAGATAGTCGCCGGGGACCGTGTCGATACGGGCGTCCAGGCGCGGGTTGTAGAAGAACGGCACCGAGTACCGCTCCACCGCTCCGGGCGGCGAGACCACCCGGTGGTCGGTGGCGGAGAGATAGCCCTCCGTCGCGATCTCCAGGAGCTCACCGAGGTTGACGACGAAGGCGCCGGGCAGCGGCGGAACGTCCACGAAGCCGTCCCCGAGCCGGACTTGGAGCCCGCCCACGGAGTCCTGGAGCAGCAGCGTGAGGAAGCCGTAGTCCTTGTGGGCGCCGACACCCTGACCGTCGCCCTCGGGCGCGCTGCCGGGGTAGCGGATCAGCTTGGTGTGCAGATGCGGGCGCTCCGCGAAGGCGGCGTCGAAGAAGTCGGCCGGGGCGCCGATCGAGGCGAGCAGCTCCTGGAGCAGCCGGTGCGCGACGGCCGCGAGCCGGTCCTGCCAGTCGAGCACGACGGTGCGCAGCTCGGGCAGCGCGTCGGGCCACTGGTTGGGCCCCTCCAGCCAGCGGTACGCCGGGTCGTCGGGCCCCACCACGGGCGCGGGCCGCTCGGCCCCGACGTCCAGCTGGTCGCGCCAGTCCGAACGCCCGCCCGTCAGCTCGTGGCCGATGCGCGTGTAGCCCCGGAAGTGCGGCGAGCGCAGATTGCTCAGAGCGAGCCGGTCGGCCTCCGGCAGCGAGAAGAACTCCCTGGTCAGCCCCAGTATGCGGGCGACATCGGCGTCGTCGATGCCATGCCCCGTGAGATGGAAGAACCCGGTGTCGCGAGCCGCGCGGTGCAGCCCCTCGCGGAAGGCGTCACGCGTGGCCGGGTCATCGGCCTGCGAGAGGTCGACCACGGGGAGGGAGGTGGGAAGCAGGGTGGTGCTGGACATGAGCGGGTTCCGTTTCCGTTCCGGGATGCACGGAGGTCCTGTTCCCGGGGTTGGCGGGAGGACGGCCGGGACGGATCGGCGTATGGGTGCGCCGGAACCGGGGGGACCGCGACAGGACCGTTGGCAGAAGGGCGAAGGGCCGGGGCGGGCGGAGAGCCGGGCCGGGGCCGTGGCCGCGAAGGCCGCGAGGGTCAGTCCTGCGGGCGACAGCTCATGCTGGTGACGCGCACGTAGTCCACGTGTCGGCGCATCACGAGAAGAGTCATGCCATGAGGGTACGCCCGCGGCGCCCGGTCGCGGAGGAGACCTTCCCCACACCCCTGCTTCACGCCCGGTTCAGGTGCCGGCCAGGTTGATCTCCGCCCGGGAGCGGCACGGCTGCCGCTCAGGGGCCCACTGGGCCATCCCCTGCTTCCTCGGCTGCCGTCCCGCCGCCCCGTCGCGGCAACCCTCCACCCGTAGTCCAGGGTTGTGGCCCGCCTTCTCCCCACCCCGCCCGTCCGGCCGCCACCGCTCGCAGCCGCCCTTGAGCAGCTTGCGGGCCCCGGCGCCCGTCCGGTCGTAGGGGCGTGCGCGGGAACCCGCGATGAACCCCGACTCGTACGCGATGTCGTCGGCCCACGGCGGCCGGTCGCTGTACTCCCAGATGGTTACGGCCGTCGACCTGCGCGGCAGGCCCGCTGATCCGATCGGGGCAACCCCCCGCCTGCCTACCGGGCCCGGCGTCCCGGGTTGGCGAGAGTCGTACGCGATCAGCCGCACGCGCCCGCCCGCCCACCAGCCAAGGGACCCCCATGCTCCGTCGCCTCGCCGTCGTCCTCGTCAGCCTCTCCGCCGCGGCCTGCCTCACCGCCGGAACGGCGGCGGCGGCCGGCGTCTCCTCCGACGATTCCCGGGAACTGACGCCCCGTTAGCAGGCGGGCCTCCAGTTCGCGGGCCATGTGCTCGGCAGCCTCCTCGGCGGTTCGCCGCTGCGCGGTGCGGGCCTTTGAACACAGCGGGGCGGGCGCCCACCCCTGCCGGGGGCGGGCGCCCGCTTTCATCCGGTCCGCAGCCGGATCAGCTGACGCCGACCGCGGCCCAGGCCGCGTTCACCGCCTTGTACTCGGCGCTGCTCGCGCCGTAGAGCGCGCTCGCCGCGTTGAGCGTGGCGGTGCGGGCGCCCGCGTAGTTGGTCGTCGACGTCATGTACGTGGTGAGCGCCTTGTACCAGATCTGGACGGCCTTGTCCCGGCCGATGCCGGTGACCTTGGAGCCGTTGGACGTGGGCGAGTTGTAGCTGACGCCGTTGATGGTCTTGGCGCCGCTGCCCTCCGAGAGCAGGTAGAAGAAGTGGTTGGCCGGGCCCGACGAGTAGTGCACGTCGAGGTTGCCGAGGCCGGAGTACCAGCTGTCCTTGGACCCGCCGTCCTTGCTCGGCTTGTCCATGTACCGCAGCGGCGTGCCGTCACCGTTGATGTCGATCTTCTCGCCGATGAGGTAGTCGCCGACGTCGGTGGAGTTCTTCGCGTAGAACTCCACCGAGGTGCCGAAGATGTCCGAGGTCGCCTCGTTGAGGCCGCCGGACTCACCGCTGTAGTTCAGGTTGGCGGTGGCCGCCGTCAGCCCGTGCGACATCTCGTGCCCGGCCACGTCCAGCGAGGTCAGCGGGGCGTTGTTGCCCGTGCCGTCGCCGTACGTCATGCAGAAGCAGCTGTCGTCCCAGAACGCGTTGACGTACGCGTTGCCGTAGTGCACACGGCTGTAGGACGCCACGCCGTTGTTCTTGATGCCGTTGCGGCCCAGCACGTTCTTGTAGAAGTCCCAGGTGACCGCCGCGCCGTAGTGCGCGTCGACGGCCGCCGTCTGGGTGTTGGAGGCAAGCCCGTTGCCCCACACGTCGTCCGCGTCGGTGAGGAGCGTTCCCTTGCCGGAGGTCTTGTGGGCGAGGTCGTACGTCTTGTGGGCGCCCCGCGCGGAGTCGCTGAGCTGGTACGTCGAGCCGGAGAGCGTGGTGCCGACGGTCACCTTGCCGCTGTACTCGCTGTTGCCCGTACCGGTCTTGACGGCCTGCCACTCCGAGAGCTTCTTACCGGTGCTCGCGTCCGTGACGACGTGCAGCTGGCTCGGTGTGCCGTCGTCCTGGAACCCGCCGACGACCGTCTCGTAGGCGAGCACCGGGGTGCCGGTCGCCGCCCAGATCACCTTGCGCGGCGCCTGGTCGGCCGTGGCCTTCTGAGCGCCCGCGCCCTTGGCGGTGGCGAGCGCCTTCTGCTGGACGGTGGCCGCGCCGAGGGCGGGGGTGGTGGAGGCGACCTTGATGGCGGCTCTGGTCGCCTTGGTCACGCCCGCCGACTTGCCCGCCTTGGTCTCGTGCACGACGAGGTCGCCGCCGAGGACGGGAAGTCCGGCGTAGGTGCGCTCGTAACGGGTGTGGACGGTGCCGTCGGCGTCCTTGATGACATCGCGGACGACCAGCTTCTCCTGGGCGCCGAGGCCCAGTTCACCGGCGGTCTTCGCGGTGGTGGCGTTCGCCTCGCGGATCAGCTCTGCCCGCTGGGAGGCGGAGAGGCGGAGCGGCTGCGCGGACGTGCCGTCGCCTGTGGGGGAGGCGCCGGCGGATCCGGAGGCCAGGCCGGTGAGGCCTGCGGCGAGCAGCGCGGCGGCGGCGACGGAGCCGGCGACGCGCGTAGAACGCGATATACGAGAGGTCACGCGAGCGTCCCTTTCTGAGGGGGGAGGTGTGGGGGTGCGGGTGCCACGTGCGAGCACAGCGTTGCAGCAGGGGCGCGTACATGTCATGGAGGTGTCGACAGAATGACCGGAAAGCGTCAGCGGGGGAGGGAGCCGGGGCGGAAGAGGAAGTCGCTTTCCGGTCAAGGGATTTCGGGAGTCCCAGGTCGTCGTGGGTCAAGCTGTGAACCGGCTGTGACGTTCCGTGGTGGCTGGAAAGCGACCTTCGATGTGAAGGGAGCGGCGTGGGAATGAGGCCTGGACGTGCGGCCGAGGTGTGACTACTGTCTTCTGCACCTACTCAAAAAATTGAGTATTCGAGGGGAGAGGTGGCTGATGGCGATGAGCGCCTTCCGCAAGGCCGTGGAGTCCGGCGACCACGCCGCGATCGAGGAACTGCTCGCGGAGAACGTGGTGTTCACCAGCCCGGTGGCGTTCAAGCCGTACCCGGGCAAGGCGATCACGGCGGCGATCCTGCGGGGCGTGGGCCGGGTCTTCACCGACTTCCGCTATGTACGGGAGATCGTCGGCGCAGACGGCCGTGACCAGGCGCTGGTCTTCACGGCCAAGGTCGGCGGGCTGGAGGTCAACGGCTGTGACTTCCTCCACTTCGACGAGGACGGTCTCATCGACGACCTCACGGTGATGGTCCGCCCGCTGTCCGGTGCCCACGCCCTGGCCGAGGCCATGGGGGCCCAGTTCGACCGCATCCGCGCGGAGGCGGCCGCGGGCTGAGCGCCCGCGGCGGCACACGACGAAGCC
>NZ_JBHWUR010000194.1:0-6542 GCF_042737755.1 Streptomyces sp. NPDC059994 | reverse complement strand
TTGAGACTTCGAACGCCTCCCTCAACGGCGCGGGAGCCCTGTGCGTTGCGCGACCGCCTGCATCACCCGATCAGTGGGCACACTGAAAACGCTCACTGAGCCGGGCGACGATCCGAGCGTCGACGGCATCGGCGTACTGCCGGTCGGCAGCCAGCTGTTGTACGTGGCGGGTGGCACTGGCGAGCTTGCGGGTGGCTTTTGCCAGGGTCGACTGCGCGGCGGTGATGGTTTCGGTCAGCAGGTCCCGCAGATGGTGAGCCTGTTCCTGGGTCAGGGCGTGCGCGCCCTGGGCGGTAATGCCGCAGTGCTCGGTGAGCCAGGCGTCGGCGTCCGCCAGCGGTTCCTCGGGGCTGGGTGACCATTGAGTGGCCAGCGCATTGAGACTGGCTTGGAGTACTTGGTGGGCGCCGTCCAGGGAACTCGCGGTCAGTGCCGCTGCGTTGGCCTTGTCCTTGAGGGCGTGGTGCTGCTCGGTGTAGGCGGTGTGGTCGCGATCGGCCTGCTCGGCCTCCTGCCGGGTTTCTCGCGCTGCGGTCTCAGCCGCTTCAGGCCCAGAGAGGTCGGCCAGAGAATCCGTCGCGGTTCCTGCGTCGCCGAGCTTCTGGCTGGCGGACGCTTCGGCCTCCACGGCCTGCTCGGCCCGCATGGCACTGCGCGTTGCGTGCTCGCCAGCCTCACTGGCATCGTGCTCAGCCTGCTCCACAGCGCGGTCACGGCGGTCCGGGGCTTGGGCCTCAGGACGTGCGGCGAGCTCGGCGGTGAGTGCACGGGTGGCGTCGTCCAACGCAGCCAGGGCCGTGTCCGCCGTCTCCAACCGGCCAGCGGTAATGGCAAGGTCGGTACGCAACTGGGTGTCTGCCGTATCGGACTCATAGGCGGTCCGGGCGTTGGTGAATCGTTCCTGCAAGGCGTCCAGGGACGAGCGCTCCAAGGTCCGCTGGTTCAGACTCACGTCCGGATCCTCGGGCGCCAAGGTGGCGAGCTTGCGCAGCGCGCTGCGGTGTCGTTTCAGATCCTGCCTGCAGAGCGTTTCGTCACGCCGGTAACGCTGCTCGGCTTTGCGGGCGTCCTTCTTGGCGCTGGTGGCCAGACGCGCCTGTTCCTGCCGGTCGGCCTGGTGCTGCTGCGCAGAGTCACGTTGCTCTCGCAGGTCGCTGGTGCGCTGTGCCTGCTCAGCCACCTGCCGGGTTCGTTCCTCGCTGGCCGCCACCTGTCGCAGACGACCGGTGGCCTCGGTGAGCTTCTGCTGGATCCGGTCGCGTTCGGACAGTACCTGCCGACGACTCATCTGCTGAGCTTCGAGCTTGTCCTTCCAACCGTCTCTTCGGGACTCGGCCCGGTCCAGGGATTCCTGGAGCCGCTGGCGAGGAGCGGTCCCGAAGGCTTCCAGATGCGCAGTCAGCTCGCGGACCAGCGTCTGGTCGCGATCCTGAGCAGTGGTGATGTGCTGACAGCGCTCCGCGCTTTCGCTGATACGGGTCCGGAGCCGTACCTGCTCCTCGTCGGCGGCCTGGGGCTCCAGAGCTGCCCGCTGGACGGGGAAGACGGCATGGACATCGGCGCGGCCCGCGTCGGTGAGGCGGGCGCGGGCGGTGGCGCTGTCGCAGACTGAGATCACCGAGCGAGTGCTCACACCGGTAGCAGCGATATGACGGCGCAGATCCTGGTCATCAACGTCGCCTAGGACGACGATGCCGCCGACGACGTCGGGAGCCTTGGCGATTGCGGCGGCGTGCTGGCGGGGAGGCAGCGAGTCTCGCAGGAACTGAAGACCGCTGACCGCTTCCACCGAGATGTCAGCAGCCTTGAGCGCGGCCAGGGCGCGTTCGGTCTCCAGCGGCGCGGGGAGATAGCCCTCGGTCTCCAGGCAGGCCAGGGCCCGCCGGTCGGCAGCCACGGCGAGCTGCTCGGCGATCAGCGCATCCCGCGCCCGCGTGATCTCCTGGTCCAGCACCTTCAGCAGGGGATAGCCGGCGACATCGAAGTCCAGGCCATTCCCGGCGGCTACTTCGTCGTCCAGCAGCGCTAGTTCGGCCAGCCGGGGGTGGCGGGCCAGGAGCTCCTGCTGTGCACGGAGCTGGCTCCAACGGTCCCAGATCCGGTCGTACTCGTTGGTTGCTTCCCGCCAGTGCCTGTCGGCCGTCTCCCGGTCATCGGCCAGTTCCGCGAGCTGTTCAGCCAGCTCCTTGAGGCGTACCTGACCGCGCGTCAACTGGGTGTCCAGCTGGGCAGTGTTGGCTGACCAGCGGGCGTGGGCCTCCTCCGGAGTCTCCTCCTGCTCCAGTAGGCCGTCCGTACGGGCTCGAGAGATCAGGGCGTCGATCTTCTTCAGGGACTGCTGCAGGCGGGCAACGCTGCTACGGGCCTGCTCCGCAGCGACCAGGTGCTGTGTCTCGGCATGGTCCGCCGTCTTCCCCTCGCGTTCGGCATCCTTGACGCGCTGCGTGAGTTCCGCGGACTCGGCCTCGCGCTCCTCAATAACCTGGGTGAGCTTGGCGCGCAACATCGCGCCGGCGCTTTCCATCGCCTCCCGCAGCGGGGCAGCGTCATGAACACGACGGGTGAGCAGGGAGTTCAACTCGGCTTGCTCGCGTTCCAGGCCCTCGCGCTCCAGGTGGATATGAACCGACTGCCAGGCCCTCCTGCGCGCTTCGGCCTTCTCCTTGGCGGCTTCGGCCCGCTCCTGGTCGGCACGGCGGGCCCTGGTGGTGAGAACGGCAGCCGCGAGGTCGAGAACATCGGCCCGCTGCCGGCGCTCTTCGGCGCGGCAACGCGCCTGTTCGGCCTTCTGCTGCGCCTGGCTGGCACCGGCGGCCAACGACGCCTTCTGCGCGGTGAGGGCGTCGCGACGGGCACCGATCCATGTACAGGCCAGCTCGCCGGCCGCGTGGGCGGCGGCCATCTGCCCATTGAGGGCCGCTGTGTCGGCAACAGCCTGCTGCAATGGCCGCAGACGGGTGATAGCGCCCGTCAGGAACCGTAGTTCGAGTTCACGGGCGGGCCGCTTGGCCAGTCGCTCTGCTTGGCTCTTGAGGTTGGCGCGCACGGTCGTGGGCTGGGTGGGGTCGACGACCAGGTCGATGAGGAGCTCCAGGAACCCCTCGGCGCTGTCGAACTGGAAGAGTTCGGTTATCGCCCCCTCGTCGAGGTTCATCCGGCGCTGCACCTGCAGCAGCCGCGGATCGAGCCGACGGTTGGACAGCATCTTCTCCCACGTGCTGTGGCTGCCGTCGTTCACGATCTGGAGGTCCAGGTGGTGATCTGCCTGCATCATCTGGGTGAGGGCCTCCAGGTAGCCCTTCTTGCTGCGCCAGCCGCCCAGCGTGTGCACGGGCAGGGTGGTGAGGCCGGTGGCCCCGGAGGGGCGAAGGGTGTACCAGGCGCGCTGGAGTTTGTCCCAGGCATCGTCGTCGTTAGCCGGGCGGTGTCCGTCGGGCCATTGGTAGACGGCGCCGGTGATCAGCGCGGGGATCCCGAAGGGAGAGGCGTCGTCCTCCCATTCCGCGATGACGTGGGCGGGTTTGCCTTCCAGGACGTAGTCGATCAGGCCCTTCTTCTTCGTGTAGCCGATGAAGTCGGCCTTGCCGGGCAACAGCAGGTTGAAGAACAGTGCGAGCAGGCTGGACTTGCCGCCGCCGTTGCGCAGCCAGATGATGGCGTCGCTGATCTGCCCGTTGGGGTCGGTGAGGTCCAGCACGGTGCCGTTGAAGCGGGCGTCCTTGTGGCCGATGTTTTCCAGCCGGATCCGGCGCAGTCGCAGCATGTTCAGTTCTCCTCGGCGGCAGCAGGGTGGGGGTCGGTGTCCGCGATCTGCTGACGGCGTACATCGGTGATCTTTTGGTAGGCGGGCAAGGCGGCGGCGCCGGCGACCTGCAGGCGGAAGCTGTTCAGCAGCCGGTACTCCAGTGGTCCCAGGGCTCTGGCCTGTTGGGCGTAGCCCTGACCGACGAGCCAGTCCAGGACGGGCTTGATCTTGCCGAGGCTGGAGGATGCGGCCAGTTGCCCGGTCTTGGTCAGCCGGTGTGGGGACAGCGCGTCGTACGCATTCCAGGCGGCCTGGGCGGCCGCTGCTGCGGGCAGCAGCCCGGCGTCATCCTCGGCCTCCTCGCGGAGCCGGTGGATCAGGTGGCGGACGAACGCGTCGATCTCCTTGACCGAGACCCGCTTGATCGTCTCCTCTTCCAGATCCGCGGCGGTGGGGTAGGCATGCGCGGCGATCGCCACATGGATCAGCCCGTAGACCAGCCGGTCCTTGGGGTCGCGCATCTTGGCCGGCAGGTCGGCGAGCTTGAAGGCGAACAGCCCCCCGGTCACAGCCGACACTCTCAGGCCCTCCTCGGAATGGGCCGTGATGACGTTCAGCGTCATGCCCTCAGCGATGGCATCGGCCACCTCCCGGAAGGCGGGCGAGGACCGGTAGCGCTCCACGAGCTCGTGGTAGTCGGCGTCACCCAGCGGTTTGCGGCGCGGCTGGCACGCGTAGCGCACCAGCCGGGCCGCATCGGATATCTGCTGGGTACGCGGGGCGGTGGTGGTGCTCATCAAGCGGCCTCTTCTGTTGCAACGTGGCGCACGGCGGGCGCGGGAAGGGTGAGCAGGTCGCTGCCCTGGTGGGTGGCCGAGGTCAGGGAGGTGCCGTCGTCCAGCACGATGAGCTCAGAGGCCATCAGGCTTCTCAGCCGGACGGCCGGGTCCGGGTCGGCGGTATCTGCTTCGGCGTCCTCGGGGTTGGGCGCAAAAGCACGCAGCACGCTCAGCGCCACCAGGTCGGTGACCACGGGGCCCAAGGGCGCGGCATCGGCCAGCAGCTGCGACAACCGCATCGGCCCGCCCAGGGCCTGAGTGAGGACGGTGAGTGCCTGTTCCCAGACGATGCTGTCGTAGGCTGGTGCTGTATCCAGTCCGTCGTCGATGATCTCTACGTCTTCGTCGGGGAACGCGGCCAGGTTCTCGCGCGGCGGAGTGAGCAACATCGGATACAGATCCGCCAGGACCGGCAGGGCGCCGACGACCGGACCACACACTGCCTCGGCGAACGCCTCCGCGACGTCCAGAGCCTCGGGCCAGTCCAGGTTCAGCAGCGGAGTGAAGACGTCTTCCTTCATCGCGACCGTTTGCAGCTGCGCGGGGGGCCGGAACCGTTGGGCGGCCTGGGCATCCAGGAAGGTCGGTTCCGCACGCATGACCTGCCCGTGAAGTTCCGAGTGGCGCGTGTAGGCGCGCTGCAGCAGGTCCAGTACCCGTCCGCAGGCTTGCCGCACTTGGTCATCTCCGAAGCCGCTGTGGGCCTGGCGCAGCCGGTCGATGAGGTCACCCTCGGCTGCAAGACGTTCGGTGAGGTGCTCGCGCGCTTCGTTCAGCAGCTCGGGTGCCCGCTGGTTCCAGTCGACCGACGCCACATCGCGTTCCGTCGCCACCAGCACGGTGCGCACCCGCTCGGCATAGGCGACTGACAGACGCAGGCTCTGAGCCGCGCTCTGCTCGGCCCGGCTCCACTGGCCGCCCTCGATCTGGCGACGCAGCACCGTGTCCATCGCCGCCTGCGCATCCTCCACCGCCAGGTCCAGACCGCTCAACAACACATTGATCGCCTCGCTGCTGGCCCGGACCACGGGATTGCCGGAGCGGTGCGGCTCCTCGCGGACCAGATGGAACCGCACTGGCTGCATCTGGTGACCGTCACGGAAGTCACTGCAATCAACAGTGAAATCCGCCCCGCCGGCGTCGTCGTTGAGCAGGCCCCGCCACACGAACCGGGCCACGGCCACGTGCTCGTCGTGGGAGCGGTCCGGCGCGGACCGCTCCGCCATCCCGCTCAAGAAGCGCACGATCTCCTCGGTAGTGGCCTCATCCTCCAGCCCTTGTCGCGAGACCACGGCATCCAGCGCCGCCAACGCCAAACTCACCAGGTCATACCGCTGCCGCGGGAACGGCTGAGGTCCCGGGCGTCGTGCCAAGTCGTGCAGCGTCCCCGAAAGAGCGAGGGACACCCGCCGCCGCATGAATCCGGGGGCTCGGACCAGCTCCTGCCACTCGGGCGCGGCCACTGCAGACTGCCCGAGCTCAGCGAACAGATCACGCTCGTCCGCCGTCAGGCCCTCCGATTCATAGGTATCTGGATCCACGCGATATGGATCATGTTCCTCATTCTTGTTATATGCCATCGTTTCTGTATGTCAGGCATATCTGACATTACTTCTCGCGCGGGTCTAGATATGCCCTGTGACCTGGGAAGACTCCGGAGCGCTCACGCATCATCGCGACGCCGACGTGCGGTGGCGGAGCTCGCGATGGCAAAGCGAGCCACAGAACGAGCGCGGCCACGATTAGCGTTGCGCTGACTGCTGCAGCGCATTCGTTGGCGATCTTCGAGAGGTCTGGCGGCCATGGCATGGACGACGAAAGCATCCGAGCTGCTACACCAGGGGCCCTTCGTCGCCCTACACTCTGAGCGTTTTCAGTGTGCCCACTGATCGGGTGATGCAGGCGGTCGCGCAACGCACAGGGCTCCCGCGCCGTTGAGGGAGGCGTTCGAAGTCTCA
>NZ_JBHWUR010000193.1:0-7011 GCF_042737755.1 Streptomyces sp. NPDC059994 | reverse complement strand
GGCACATCTTCCGTCACTCCCGATGCAGCCCCAATCGAATGACGTCAATTGCTCAAGCCGTGCTCACCCTGGAGCGCCAACGCTGAAAACGCTCATTGTTCGACGGCGGGTGCGCGAGTTCTGCTCAGGACTCTTCACGGACGGTAAGGCCGCACTCGTCACGCTAGCCGCACTAGGCAGTTTCCTCTCTGGGCTGGTGGCCCTGATACCCGGTGTTGCCGTCCACTGATCTCCCTACCGCTGTGCCGGGCGAGCAACGAAGCGTCATCCCTTCGAGCTGGCCGACTCACCAACTCCGGTCAACGCCTCAGAGATCGCCAATGACTGTGAGATGCGCGCGGGCCGACTCCGAGAAGCTGTCCAAGATCGCCTTGCCCTTGGCTGCGGTGGCGAGGGACGGCTGGCCGATGATCCCGTTCGTGGTGTACCCGGCCATGCCCAGAGTCAGCAGGTGCGGGCGGCACGGCGCTGAGTGGTCGTCCTGCTCGATGCCTTCGTGGACCAGGTGGGGCGCGCCGTGCAGGAGGAGTGAGACCTTGAACTCTCCGCCGTGCATGCCCTCGGCTCCGGTGCCCTCCAGCCCTGCGTCCGCGCGGGCCCGGGCCCGGTCCCCTGGTGCGCTCGCCTCTGGACGTCGCCTGCGTGATCAGTCCATGCCCCGAGCTTCCCTCATCGCCTGCGGTCCGGCCCATGCGCGCGACACGGGTTTATGCCAAGACGCGCATAGTCGCGTCCGCGCATGGACGGCCGTGCCCGCCCCTCGTACCGTCGTGGTGAACAGGCCCAACCAGGGCCCCAGCACAGGGGGTTTGGCAATGGCGCGTGAAGAACTGGCCCGGCTCACCGGTAACGGGAACGGTGGACCGTGCGGAGAAGAGGACTGCCCGAATGTCTACCGCACCGCCTCCGGATCCATCGTCGTCCAGGGCGGCCTCTCCCAGGCGTTCACGCCACCGGCTGGGGAAGGGCTCGTAGAGATCCCGGAAGAGGTACTGCGGGAGGCCGTGCGTGCTCTTGGATGGTGACGAGTGGCGGGCAATGTTCCGCGACTTCCGCACGGAAGCCTGGCGACTCGAAACGCTTCCGCAATACCTGATGCCACAGGAAGAGGCGGAGATCCAGGCATTCAAGGACGGCAAGCGAATCGACCCTCAGTCCTACAGGTCCAGCTACACCGACCGGATCAAGAAGCAGCGCGCGGAGGGCAGAATGAACCGCCGTGTTCGCATCCTCACCCGCCCGCTCTCCGAGTATCTGCGATTTGAGTTCTCTCGATACTACGAGCCTCACTTGTTGGCCGGAGAGGACATCCGCATCCTTGATGTGACCGACCGAGAGAACCCATTGGTCGACGTTCAGGATTTCTGGCTCTTCGATCACTCTACGGTCGTGCTCATGAACTACGAGCCGAATGGCAAGCAGATCAGTCGCGAACTGTACGAGGGCGACCCCACGCCTTTCATCGAGTACCACCACATCGCGGTAACCGAGTCGGCGCCCTTCTCGGAGTACGTGAGCGGGTGACGTTCGAGCCTGAACAACTTGGCCGGTCCACAGAAGAGTTGGCGGCGACGCTGAAAGGATTGCGTAAAGCGGCCGGTCTCTCCGGGGACCGGCTTGCCAAGCGTATGAATATCTCTCAGTCCAAGGTGAGCCGGATCGAGAACGCCAGGGTACGGCCGTCCATCGTGGACGTAGAGCAGTATCTGAGAGGCGTTGACGCTCCACCGGAAGCAGTCGGCCGGGTCATGTCCCTGGCTCGGCTCGCAAACACCGAGTGGCGGAACCTGCGAAGTCTGCGACGCACAGGGCTGGGGACTCGGCAGGCGGAGTTGAAGGCGCTGGAAGCCTCCTCCGGGCACATGCGGTACTTCCTGCTGTCACTGATCACCGGCCTACTTGCTACTCCGGAATACGTCCGGGCCAGCTTGGCCCATTCGCCAGCCGATACCAGCAAGGCTCTCGCGGGGAAATTGGAGCGCCAGCAGATTCTCTATGACACGTCGAAACGGTTTACGTTCATCCTGACCGAGCAAGCCGTACGGTTCCCACTCGTCGACCCTCACGCCATGGCCGTACAGATTGACCGGCTGACCTCACTTACTCACCTGCCGAACGTCCGGCTGGGAGTCATCCCTGTCGGTACACGCACTCCAGGACTCCCATTGAATACGTTCACCATCTATGACGACAGGATGGTCACGGCCGAGCTGACCACTGGGTCAATAGTGTTCAGGGACGCACGGGATATCCGGACCTATCTCGACGAGTTCGCCCGATACGAAGAGCGGACCCTCTTTGATGAAGCAGCCAGGGGAAACTTGCGGGAGTGGTCGGCGGCTTGTCGTGCTGATCTCTAGTCCACAACATGAATGAAGCTGGACTGCCGTTATGACCGGGGGGGATCATTGCCGTGTCAGAGAGAATGGCGGGGAGGCCACATGAAGACGCAGCAACCAAAGGGATACGGGCTGACGGAACTACCGGCCGAACCCTCTGCGGTACCCGGCTTTTCCCATTGCCTGTCCTTCGTGGTCGCGCGAGAGAATGCGCGCTCGCGGGGTGACTGCAGCAGGGTCTCCGACCGAAATGTGGAGTTGCGTCAGAATCGAGAGGCGGCCCACTGATGGAGATGCATGAATGGCGCGGCGGCTGGGACCGGGCCGAGGAAGCCACCCGGGCGTTGAAGCTGGCTCTTGAGGGGCTGGGGGTGCCTGAGGGGCAGACGGTTCGGCTGCGGCCCGTTGTGAGTGGCAAGGGCACGCCTTGGGTGGATGTGGGTATGGTCCCGGCGCACGTGGCCGTGAGGATCGCGGAGGCCGTGGCGGCCGGGTCGCCCTGAGCGTTCCGGCATGGACGCTCAGTCGCGGCCGTCTCGGCGCGGGCATGCGGCCGAAGGCACGTGGCGCCTCCTACCTCCCGGGGGCGCCACCGGATGAGTACCCTGCTCAGCCTCGGCGCCCTCACCTCTTCGGCCAGTGCCACAGCGGCTCGTCCAGCATTCCCTGGCCCTCCACCACCGTGCGGCCGGACTCCTTCACCAGCTCTGTGACGTTCGCCCGGGGCGACAGGGCCTGCGCCAGGGGGCGGGCGTGGGTGACCACCACCATCTGGGTGTGGGCCGTCGCCGTACGGATCAGGTCGGCCAAGGGCGCCAGGAGGTCCGGGTGCAGGCTCGTCTCCGGCTCATTGAGGACCATCAGGGCCGGGGGGCGCGGGGTCAGCAGGGCGGCCACCCGGAGCAGGTAGCGCAGGGTGCCGTCGGAGAGCTCCGCCGCCGTCAGGGGGCGGAGCAACCCGTGCTGGCGGAGCCGGAGTTCCAGACGGCCGCCCACCAGGTCGATCTCCACCCGGCTGCCGGGGAACGCCGCGTCCACCGCCCCGTCCAGCGCCTCCCGGTCCCCGGTCTCCCGGATCGTCTGGAGCGCGGCGGCGAGGTCCGCGCCGTCGCCGCTCAGGACCGGGGTACGGGTGCCGATGTGCGTCCCGCGCGCGGGCGCGTGCGCGTCGGTGCGCACGTGGTCGTAGAAGCGCCAGGCGCGGATCTGCTCGCGCACCGCCAGCACGTCCGGCGCCCGCTGCGGGTCGGCCAGTTCGCCCGGCATCGAGTCGTACGGCCGGATCTCGCCCGACGAGCGGTGCCAAGTGCCGTCCGCCGCACGCACCTTCACCGCCGGGCCGGCCCGCTCGGAGAGCACCGCCGCCGGACGCAGCACGGGGCCGCTCCAGATCGCCTCGCGCTTGATCTCCGGGTCGAGCGCGAAGAGGGAGGCGGGGTCGCCCGCCGCGCCCCCGGGGTGCCCGAAGTCCACCGCGTAACCGAACGCGTCCCCCGCGAACCCGAGCCGCAGGCTCACCGGTTCGCCGCGCACCGTGCCCTGGAGCGGGCGCAGGCCCTCGCGGACCGCGCGGCTCGTCTTCTCCGGGCCCCGCCCACAGCGTCGACGGCAGCCCGCCCTCGCGCGCGAGGGCGGCGACCGCGCCCCCGCGCGCGGAGTCCGCGAGCAGCCGCAGTGCCCGGTAGAGGGACGATTTGCCGGTGCCGTTGGCGCCCGTCACCACGTTGAGGCGGTCGAGGGGCACGACGAGATGCCGCAGCGACCGGTAGTTCTCGACGGCGAGTGTGGTGATCATGCCTTCGAGCGTAGGGAGGGGGCCGGACGATCGCCCGCTGTGTTCCGTGACCGGGCCCGCCTTAGGGTGGGCCGGGTGGGCATCAGCCAGGTCCTGCGGACCGACACCGCCAACGACGGAGCCGCCTCGCCACTGCGCGGGAGGTGGCTGCGGCCGCAGTGGCGCGTGCCCGCGGTCGTGACGCTGACGGTCCTCCCGCTGTACGCGGTGTGGGCGCTGGTCCTCGCGACCGGCGGCGGCGACCTCGCGGCCCAGCTCGCCTGGGCCGGCTTCGCGGCCCGGCACCCGGGGTCCGCGTACAACCTGTCCTGGTACGGCGGCACCCACACCGCCAACTACAGCCTGCTGACGCCGTGGTTGATGGCGGCGTTCGGGGTGCGCACGGTGTCGGTCTTGGCGGGGGTCTCCAGTACGTGGCTGATGGCTCTGCTCTTCGTACGGGCGGGGCGTGCGCGGGGCGCGGAGGACGAGCGGTTCGGGGGCGACGGGCCGTGGCGGGGGGTGTGGCCCGCATTACTCGCCTCGGCGGCGCTGTGGTGCAACGTCGTGTCGGGGCGTACGACCTTCGCGGTGGGGATCGCGTTCGCGCTCGCGGCCTGTCTGCTGGTGCAGGGGCCGGGGCCGCTGGGGGCGGTCGGGCCGGGCAGGCCGGACGGAAAGGAGAGCGCCGCTCTCGGATTCGGTTCGGTGCGCCGCTCCAGAACGCGACTACTGCTCACATGCGTGAGCACCGCTCTCGCCACCATGGCCAGCCCCGTCGCCGGTCTCTTCCTGCTCGTCGTCGGCGCCGCGTACGGCCTGGACCGGCAGTGGCGCAAGGCCGCCGTCCTGAGCGTGCCGCCGTGCGTGATCGTCGCGGCCACCACCCTCCTCTTCCCCTTCGAGGGCGAACAGCCCATGCAGCTGGGCAAGCTGTGGATGCCGCTCGGCGTCTGCGCCGCGCTGCTGCTCGCCGCGCCCGCGTCCCGTACGTGGCGGGTCGTCCGCGCCGGGTCCGCCGTGTACGCGGTGGGGGTCGTCCTCACGTACGTCGTCGCCAGCCCGATCGGCTCGAACGTGGAGCGGCTCGTCGGGCTGGCCGGGCCGCCCGTCCTGCTCGCCGCGCTCCTCGCGCCCGGGCTCGACAGGACGCGGCGGGTCGTGCTGGCCGTGGTGCTGCTCATCTCCGTCAACTGGCTGCGCGACAAGACGCTCGACGACACCGGGGTCTCCACCGTCACGCCCGCGTGGGCGTCGCATACGGACGGGCTCGTCGGTGAGCTGCGTCGGCTCGGGGCCGACCGGACGCGTGTCGAAGTGGTCCCCGCGCGCAATCACCGCGAGGCCGCGGTGCTCGCTGCGGACGTCAACAACGCGCGCGGGTGGAACCGGCAGTTGGACGTGGAGCGGGGGCGTCTGTTCTACGACGGGTCGTTCTCGCCGGCCGCGTACCGGGCCTGGCTCGACCGCTGGGCCGTCGGGCTCGTCGCCCTCCACGACGGGCTGCCGGACGGGCCCGCCACGGCCGAGGCCGCGCTCGTGCGCAGCGGGCCGCCGTGGCTGGAGCGGGTGTGGGGGGATGCGCACTGGACTGTTTACCGGGTGCGGGATGCGGTGCCGCTGGTGTCCGCGCCGGGGGTGGTGGTGCGGGGGGACGACGCTCAGCTCGTCGTCCGGATGCCGGGGGCGGGGTCTGCGACCGTCCGGATCGCCTATTCGCCGTGGCTGCGGGCGAACGGGGGTGCGTGCGTGGCGCGGGACGGGGAGTGGGCGCGGCTCACGGTGCCGCGGGCGGGGGTCTATCGGCTGGATTCGCCTTACCGGTGGCCCCGTGGAGGTGGGTGTTGAGCGCGGTGCGGGTCGGGGGGGGCGGTGACTTCGGGCGCGGGTTGTCTGCGGCATTCGCGCCATTCCCCGCACCCCTTGAAACCCCGGTCGCCCACGGGCTGTGTGTGGCTGGTCGCGTAGTTCCCCGCGCCCCTCAACCCCCGGTCACCCGCAGACCGCGCGTGGCGGGTCGCGCAGTTCCCCGCACCCCTCAACCCCCGGCCACCCGCAGACCGCGCGTGGTTCTCGCGCCATTCCCCGCACCCCTTGAAACCCCGGTCACCCGCAGACCATGCGTGGCGGGTCGCGCAGTTCCCCGCGCCCCTGAAAGCCACTGCGGTGGAGCCGCACAATGACGCAGACCCGCGCCCCTGGAAGCCATCGCGGTGGAGCCGCACAACGGCACAGCCCTGGGCCCTAAAGGCCGGCCCCCTGCGCCTTTCTGAACCGCCTCGCCGTCTTCGCCGCCTCGTAGTCCGGGCCCACCCCGTCCACCAGGACCAGTTCGCCCGGGATGTGGTCCGTGCGGAGGGGGAGGAGGTTCTGGTACTCGGGGGACTCGTACCAGGAACGGGCCTCCGCCATTCCCGGGAAGGCGATCATGACCAGGGCTCCCGGCCAGGTGCCCTCGCGTACCTCCACCGTCGTCCCGTGGACCAGGAACCGTCCGCCGAAGGGGGCCAGCGTGTCCTGGACGCGCTCCATATAGACGAAGACTTCCTCGGGGACGGGGCCTTCGGTGGGGCGCAGGTGGGCTATGGCGTAAGCGGTCATGACAGCCTCCGGGTCAACGATGCCGTGGGGATGCCTCGATCCTGCCGGGGGCGGGGCGGGTGGTCGATTACCCGGCGGTCGTGGACGCGGATCCGGAGGCGGCGGCGCCGTGGGTGGCGAGCGCGTACATCGACGCGCCCGACCTGGGGCGGCTCGTCGAGCGCGACGGGCCGCTGGACGGGGCGGAGTTGCGGCGGCTGGCGGCCGGGCTGGCGGAGGCGCTGGATGCGGTGCATCGGGCGGGGCTCGTCCACCGGGACCTGAAGCCGGCGAACGTGCTGGTCACCGGGGACGGGC
>NZ_JBHWUR010000192.1:0-7026 GCF_042737755.1 Streptomyces sp. NPDC059994 | reverse complement strand
CCGCATGCTCATGCGGTACGGGGCCAGGCCTTCAGGGGCGCGGGGCCCTGACATCATGCGGCTCCGCCGCGCGGGCGCGACCAGCCCCCACCGCCCCGCAGACGAATCAGCAACCCAGCAGTCGGCTGCCCAGGTACGACTGGATCTGGTCCAGGGAGACCCGCTCCTGCGACATCGTGTCCCGCTCGCGAACCGTCACCGCGTTGTCGTCGAGCGTGTCGAAGTCGACCGTGACACAGAACGGCGTACCGATCTCGTCCTGGCGACGGTAGCGACGGCCGATCGCGCCCGCGTCGTCGAACTCGATGTTCCAGTTCTGCCGCAGGTCCGCCGCCAGGCCCTTCGCCTTCGGGGAGAGCTGCGGGTTGCGCGAGAGCGGCAGCACCGCGACCTTGACCGGCGCCAGGCGCGGGTCGAGGCGCATCACGGCGCGCTTCTCCATGACGCCCTTGGCGTTGGGCGCCTCGTCCTCGTTGTAGGCGTCGAGGAGGAAGGCGAGCATGGAGCGGCCGACACCGGCGGCGGGCTCGATGACGTACGGGGTCCAGCGCTCGCCGGCTTCCTGGTCGAAGTACGACAGGTCGCTGCCGGACGCCTTGGCGTGCGCCGAGAGGTCGTAGTCGGTGCGGTTGGCGACGCCCTCCAGCTCGCCCCACTCGCTGCCGCCGAACTGGAAGCGGTACTCGATGTCGGCGGTGCGCTTGGAGTAGTGGGAGAGCTTCTCCTTGGGGTGCTCGTACCAGCGCATGTTCTCCTCACGGAGACCCAGGCCCGTGTACCAGTTCCAGCGCTGCTCCATCCAGTATTCCTGCCACTGCTCGTCCTCGCCCGGCTTGACGAAGAACTCCATCTCCATCTGCTCGAACTCGCGGGTGCGGAAGATGAAGTTGCCGGGCGTGATCTCGTTGCGGAAGGACTTGCCCATCTGCGCGATGCCGAAGGGCGGCTTCTTGCGCGAGGTCTGCTGGACCTGGCCGAAGTTGGTGAAGATGCCCTGCGCGGTCTCGGGGCGCAGGTAGGCGACGGAGCCGCTGTCCTGGGTCGGGCCGAGGTGGGTGGAGAGCAGACCCGAGAAGTTCTTGGGCTCGGTGAAGGTGCCCTTGTTGCCGCAGTGGGGGCAGTTGACGTCGGCGAGGCCGTTCGCGGGCTCCTTGCCGTGCTTCTCCTCGTACGCCTCGGTCAGGTGGTCCGCGCGGAACCGCTTGTGACAGGAGGTGCACTCGGTGAGCGGGTCGGTGAAGGTGGCGACGTGGCCGGAGGCCTCCCAGACCTCGGTGGCCAGGATCACCGACGAGTCGATGCCGACGACGTCCTCGCGCGCGGTGACCATGTAACGCCACCACTGGCGCTTGAGGTTCTCCTTCAGCTCGACACCCAGCGGCCCGTAGTCCCAGGCGGCGCGCTGACCACCGTAGATCTCACTGCAGGGGTAGACGAAGCCACGGCGCTTGCTCAGGTTGACGATGGTGTCGATCTTGTCGGCGGCCACGGTGCTCTCTTCATTACGACGACGACGAACGGCGAATGCCCCAGATTAGCGGCGGCCTCCACCCCTGGATCAAATCGGTATCGCCCCACGGCCCGGAGCACCGCCCCGAGTACCACCCGGGGCGCCGCTCGGCGCAGGGCCCGCACCAGGCCTTGTTGACAATCGTTTCCACTTTTGTTGAAAATGACTGTCATGAACGTACGACGCCTCATACCCGCCGCCGCCCTCTCCACCGTCGTGGTGCTCGGCCTCGGCGCCCTGACCGCCTGCTCGGCCTCCGGCGCCGGCTCGGGCATGAAGGACGGCAAGCTGGACGTGGTGGCGTCGTTCTATCCGATGCAGTACCTGGCGGAGCGAATAGGCGGCGACCACGTCTCCGTACGCAACCTCACCAAGCCGGGCGTCGAGCCGCACGACCTGGAGCTCAGCCCCAAGCAGACCGCCTCCCTCGGCGAGGCAGGACTGGTCGTCTACCTCAAGGGCATCCAGCCCGCCGTGGACAAGGCCATCGCGCAGTCCGGTGCCAAGCACACCGTCGACGCCGCCGCCCTCACCAAGCTGGAGGACCACGGCACCGAGGTCGGCCACGGCCACGAGGGCGAGGAGCACCACGGCGGGAGCGAGGCCGGCGCCGACCCGCACGTCTGGCTGGACCCGGTCAAGTACGCCGAGGTCGCCCAGGGCGTCGGCAAGGCCCTGGAGAAGGCCGACCCCGACCACGCGGCGGACTACAAGAAGAACACCGCCGCCGTGGTCAAGGACCTCGGGGCACTGAACGAGAAGTTCACGGCGGGCCTGAAGAACACCGCCACCAAGACCTTCATCACCACCCACTCCGCCTTCGGCTACCTCGCCGAGCGGTACGGGCTGACCCAGGAGGGCATCGCGGGCATCGACCCCGAGGCCGAGCCGAGCCCCGCCCGGGTCAGGGAGCTCCAGTCCATCGCGAAGAAGGACCACGTCGACACGGTCTTCTTCGAGACACTGGCCAGCGACAAGACCGCCAAGACCCTCGCCGGGGACACCGGGCTGAGGACCGACGTCCTGGACCCCCTCGAAGGCATCACCAAGAAGTCCAAGGGCGACGACTACCTCAAGGTGATGGAGTCCAACCTGGCCGCGCTGCAGAAGGCGCTCGGCGCGAAGTGAGCACCCCCCAGTCCGCATCCGGAACCCCGGAATCCGGCACATCGGAGGCCCCAGTGATGGAACCCGTGATGGAACCCGTCCTATCCCTGCGCGGAGCCACGGCGACCCTCGGCTCGCGTCCGGTGCTGCGCGGCATCGACCTCACCGTCGAGCGCGGTGAGGTCGTCGCCCTGCTCGGCGCCAACGGCTCCGGCAAGTCCACCGCCGTGCGCTCGGCGATCGGCCAGGTGCCGCTCACCGGGGGCCGCATCGAGCTGTTCGGTACGGAGCTGAAGCGCTTCCGGGACTGGGCGCGCGTCGGCTATGTGCCCCAGCGCACCACCGCCGCCAGCGGGGTCCCCGCGACCGTCCGCGAGGTCGTCGCCTCGGGGCGGCTCTCCCGTACGAAACTGGGCCTGCTCTCCAAGGCGGACCGGGAGGCCGTGCGCCGGGCCATCGAGCTCGTGGGCCTCGCCGACCGCGCCAAGGACTCGGTGAACGCCCTCTCCGGCGGCCAGCACCAGCGCGTCCTGATCGCCCGCGCGCTCGCCTCCGGGCCCGAGCTGCTGATCATGGACGAGCCGATGGCGGGCGTCGACCTGGCCAGCCAGGAGATCCTCGCCGCGACCCTGCGCGAGCAGGTCGCGGGCGGTGCGACCGTGCTGCTCGTGCTCCATGAGCTCGGCCCGCTGGAGCCGCTGATCGACCGCGCGGTGGTGCTGCGCGACGGCTGCGTCACCCACGACGGCCCGCCGCCCAAGGCCACCGGCCAGCACGCGCTGCCCGGCCACGACCACGTCCACCCCCACTCGGCCGCCGAGCCGATCCGTACAGGACTGCTGACCTGATCATGGAAATCCTCCAGACCGCCTTCATGCAGCGGGCGCTCATCGCGGCCGTCCTGGTCGGCATCACCGCGCCCGCCGTCGGTATCTACCTGGTCCAGCGCCGCCAGGCCCTGATGGGCGACGGCATCGGCCACGTCGCCATGACCGGCGTCGGCCTCGGCTTCCTGCTCAACACCAGCCCGGTGTGGATGGCGACGCTCGTCTCCGTCGTCGGCGCCGTGACGATGGAGCTGATCCGGGCGTACGGCAAGACGCGCGGCGACATCGCGCTCGCCATGCTCTTCTACGGCGGCATGGCGGGCGGTGTGCTTCTGGTCAACCTCTCGGACACCGGCTCCAACGCCAACCTCTCCTCGTACCTCTTCGGCTCGCTCTCCACCGTCTCGGACTCGGACGTCACCTCGATCTGTGTGCTCGCCGCGTTCGTGGTGCTCGTCACGGTCGGGCTGCGGCGGCAGCTGTTCGCGGTGAGCCAGGACGAGGAGTTCGCCCGCGTCACCGGACTGCCGGTGCGGGCCCTGAACCTGCTGATCGCGGTGACCGCCGCGATCACCGTCACGGTCGCCATGCGGGCCGTGGGGCTGCTGCTTGTCAGCGCGCTGATGGTGGTCCCGGTGGCGGCGGCCCAGCAGATCTCCCGCTCCTTCGCGGTGACGTTCGTCCTCGCGGTGGTCATCGGCACGACGGTCACGCTGGCCGGAACGGTCACCTCGTACTACCAGGACGTGCCGCCCGGCGCGACGATCGTGCTGCTCGCGATCGGCGCGTTCATCGCCCTGACCGCGCTCGCCGCACCTCTGGCGCGCAGGCGTGCGCGGGTGGCCGAAACCGCCGCGGAGGAGTGCACCCTGGAGGTGCCGGGGTCGCGTACCGCGGCCGACGAGGCCACGGTCTGACCCCGACCTGGCAGAATGGCCCGACGACGTGAGCGGGCGATGGTTAGAGGGAGGCACCTGTGGCGACGGCTGGACCACCCGTACGCGGCCGGTCGACCAAGCAGCGGGCCGCCGTGGCGGCGGCCCTCGACCAGGTGGACGAGTTCCGCAGCGCGCAGGAGCTGCACGACATGCTCAAGCACCGGGGCGACTCGGTGGGACTGACCACGGTCTACCGCACCCTGCAGTCGCTCGCCGACGCCGGCGAGGTCGACGTGCTGCGCACCAGCGACGGCGAGTCGGTCTACCGGCGCTGTTCGTCGGGCGACCACCACCACCATCTGGTCTGCCGGATGTGCGGCAAGGCCGTCGAGGTCGAGGGCCCGGCGGTGGAGAAGTGGGCCGAGGCGATCGCCGAGCAGCACGGCTTCGTCAACGTGGCGCACACCGTGGAGATCTTCGGCACCTGCGCGGAGTGCGCGGCGGCCGCGGAGAAGTAGGGCACGCGCCGCAGGACGTACGAGACGTACGAAAGGGGCTCCGGGAGTCGTTCCCGGAGCCCCTTTCGCGTACCCGGCGCGAGTGGCACTTGCAGACCGGGTGTCCCGTTCGTGGAGCACCGGAACCCTGGATTCAGCCGCACGCATCCGGCTGAATCCAGCCGTCAGAACGTACGTCGATATCGCCCTATCGCGCCTGAAGTGCAGGTCAGCGAGTCGGTGCGCGGGTGCGTTCGGGCCACCCGGGGAACGCTTTGGGCCAGACTCAACCGAGACTAAAGAAACCGTCGGGTTGGTTTCCATAGAATCTTCCCCTTGGCTCCTGTCCTCCAGAAGCCGTCCTTCGCGCGCGACAACGGAGTTACACCATGAGCAAGCAGCAACGGGCTGAGCGGACACGTCAGACGCTGATCCTGGCCGCGGCCGAGGTGTTCGACACGGACGGTTTCGCACCGTCCTCACTGACCACGATCAGCACCCGGGCCGGCGTCAGCAACGGGGCGCTGCACTTCCACTTCGTCAGCAAGAACGCCCTGGCCGAGGCCGTCTGCGACCACGCCATGGCGTCCCTGCGGCAGATCGCGCGCCCGCGCGACACCGGGCACGGCCGGGCGCTCCAGGTCCTCGTGGACACCACGCACGCGCTGGCGTTCCGGCTCGGCGACGACGTGATCCTGCGGGCCGGGTTCGGGCTCAGCTCCGACGCGACCTGGAAGGGGTCGACGGACCTGCGCCAGTACTGGGTCGACTGGGTGGGCGACGTGCTGGCCGGGGCGGCCGCCGAGGGCGCGCTCGCCGAGGGGGTCGCGGTGGAGGACGCCAAGGCGGTGATCGCGGCGACGACCGTCGGCTTCGAGGCGATGGGGCGCAGCCAGCCGCGCTGGTTCTCGCGGCAGATGTTCGGCAAGTTCTGGGGGCTGCTGCTGCCCCGGCTGGCCCGGGCCGACGCGCTCGGCTCCCTGAAGCCCGACGGCAGCCCGGGGCTGGCGGCGGCGCTGCCTCTCTAGGGGCCGCTGTAGGGGCCGCTGTAGGGGCCGCGGCGGATCTCGTCCGGAGCTGGCCCCTCCGAAGTCCTGCACGCCGTGACCGCAGGGGCGTGCAGGGCCGAGGCCGTCGGATCGCCGCACCGGACGTGTTCGGGCGCCGCGGTGAGTGCGTGTCCCGTCGGGGGGCGGGACACGCACTCACCGCGGCGCTCGAACACGTCGACGGCTGCGGCTTGCGCGGGCGGTCAGGCCCCGATCCGCCGGGGCGCCCGCGCGAAGGGCACGGAGTACGCCGCCGCCGCCGAGCCCGGCCGGGCGTCCACCTCACGCACCCGCCAGTGCCGCGGGGAGCCGTCGGCCGGGCCGTAGGAGACCTCGGGTCCCGCGGCCGGGCGGTAGTCGTCGCAGACGAGGATCCCGCCGGGCGCGGCCGGCGCCAGCAGCCGCTGGGGGAGGTCCAGGAGCGCCCCGTTGACGGACAGCGGGGCGCCGGGGTCGCCGGGCGCGAAGCGGACCAGCGCCTCACCGGTCGCCACCGCCGCGTACAGGGTCAGGCCCCGGGCGGCGGGCGAGCGGCGGAGGGCTGTCCGGCCGGGCGGGACGACCTGGTTGGCCCGCAAGCAGCAGATAGCCCGGCGTCGCCCGCTGCTTGGTTCCCCCCAGTGGGACCTGCCGACCGCCGGACACCACCTCCACTCCGGTTCGCTCGGGCTCAGCCTTCAACTGGCTTGAGGATCACTACAACTGTCGAGAGGGCGAGGAATTCAAGGATTCCGTTTCCCACGATCAGAAATGCATTTCGTCGGCTGATCGCCGAACGGGGCCGAAGTCAACCCCGAAGTGACTTCCGTCAATTCCCTGCACCGCAGGACCACTCGGGGTGGGCCCCACCTGCGGCGCGGCCCCGACTCCCGGGCACGTCAGGGGCCTTGGGCGGGCCCGTCCGATACTCGGCACTCCCCGTTTGATTTCCGGACGGTGGACAACTGCGGAGTAACGCCGGATACGGTCCCTCAAGGATGCTTCGAGGGTGGAGCTGTACAAACCCACTCGGCGTTTCGTTCTCGATCTTTCCGCTTCAGCACCGCAAGTTGAGGAGCAGTCGTCGTGCGCAAGGTGCTCATCGCCAACCGTGGCGAAATCGCTGTCCGTGTCGCCCGTGCCTGCCGGGACGCCGGGATCGCCAGCGTAGCCGTCTAC